>JANNKI010000400.1:0-10226 GCA_031396225.1 bacterium
CTCGTCGAAGCAGCGCTCGAATGGGATGCCCTTCTGGAACAGGAGCGTCCCCATGGCGCCATCGGCGAGCAGCGGGCCCTGGGACAGGCGATCGAGGAAAGGAGTAGCCATCGGAGGACGCACACTACGCGCGCGGGCAACGCCCTTCAACCCGACGCGTTCGTCGCACCGAGTGCCGCACGCTCCGGCAAGCATGCGACGGGTCGCCAAGCGTCTGCTAACTTCCCGCCCCGTGAACATCGCCCGTTTCCTGCCGCTCGCCCTGCTGGCGCCGACGCTGGTGCTGGCCGCGACATCCAATGTCCCGACGCTGTCCGCCCGCGACCTTCGGCCCGGCCAGAAGGCGCTGGTGCGCACGGTGTTCGCCGGCGATTCCGTGGAGACGTTCGAGGCCGAGATCGTGGGTGTGCTGGCCGGCGGCCGAGCCGAGGGCGACCTGATCCTTGCGCGCGCCACGAGCCCGCGGGTCGAGCGCTCCGGCGTGGCGCAGGGGATGAGTGGCTCGCCGGTGTACGTGGACGGTCGGTTGATCGGCGCGCTGTCGTCCGGGTGGTCGTTCTCGCGCGAACCCGTGTTCGGCATCACGCCGATCGCCGAGATGCTCGCCGTGCTGGACGAGCCGGAAACCCCCGCGGAGGCCGGCACCGCCGGTCCCGTTGGCGTGGACCCGCTGCCGGCCTCGCGCGAGCGCTTCCGCGAGTTTCGCTGGGCCGACGCCGACACCCTGCCCGAGCCCGCTTCGCCCGGGCGCGACCCGCGGCGCACCCCACTCGCACTGCCACTCTCCGTGAGCGGCGCCCATCCCGCCGCGATGAGCGCGCTCCGCGCGATATTCGAGCCCGAGGGATTCGCGGTCGTGCCCGGCGGGCGTGACCGCGGCGTCAGCAGGCGCACCACGCTCGAGCCCGGCGATGCGGTGGCCGTGGATATTCTGCGCGGGGACCTGAACCTTTCGGCCATCGGCACGGTCACCTATCGCGACGGCGACCGCGTGCTCATCTTCGGCCACCCGTTCTTCCAGAGTGGCGAAGTGAGGTTGCCGCTCTCCACCGCGCGCATCACCACGGTGCTCGCGAGCGTCAACACGTCGTTCAAGATCGGCACGCCAGGTACGCCTGTGGGCACGGCCACGCAGGACCGCCGCGCGGCGGTCGCCGGGCGCCTCGGAGCGTCACCCCGGCTGTTGCCGATCCGCGTCACGGTGCGGGGCGCTCGTCCGCTCACGCAGCAGTTCGCATTCGAGTCGGTGGAGGACCGGAGCCTGCTGCCGCAACTCGTGACCACCGCGGTCTTGAACAGCCTGATGGAATCGGGTGGCACGGGCATCATGCAGACCATCCGCTGGTCGCTGGTGGTGTGGATGGGCGGTCGTGCGCTACGGCTGGCTGACGTGGCGGCCGGCGACACTCCGATCAACGACGTGGCCGCGACGCTCGGCTCACCCGTGCGCTTCCTCGCCGGCAATCCCTATCGTCGCTTCCACGCCGACAGCCTGGTCGTGGAACTGGAGACGCGCCCAGGCCGAGAGCAGTCCACGCTACGCAGCGCATCGCTCGTCACGACGAGCGTGCGACCAGGCGGCGTCGCGCGCGTGAAAGCCGTGCTCGAGCGCTGGCGCGGCGCGCCCGAGACGGTGCACCTCGACGTGCCGGTGCCCGACGAGCTCCCGGACGGTCGCTACGTGCTGTCGTTGGGAGGCGGGCTCGAGTTCGATCGCTTTCTGGCAGGACGGTTGCCCGCGCGCTTCCGTGCGGTCTCGTTCGAGGATGCGTGGGTGCGGCTCGCGGGTATGCGTCATTCGGATGTGTTGCATGCCGGACTCTGGGCGCGCGCGCCCGAGGTCTCCGCAGATGGTGACGACCTGCCGGAGCTGCCGACGTCGGCGCTGGCCGTGCTGGCGCCAGGCCAGCAGGCGGGCGATCGCGCGCGCCGCGGCGACTGGGCGCTCGTCCAGGAGGTGCGACGCCCGCTCGGGGGCGTCGTGCGCGGGGAACTGCTTCTGGAACTGGTCGTGGACCGTAACGCCCATTGAGTGGAGGAGACGCGATGAAGCGCTGGTTCGGTCGGTGGCCCCGGGAAGTCGCGCGGTTCATCGCCCTGATCGTGGGCCTGGGGAGCGAGGTGCACCGGGCCGATGCCGCCGACACCCAGTGGTGGACCAGTAACACCCCTGCCGATCACGCGCGCTCCGAGGCACGCGGCGTGCTGGTGGATCCCGACGGCGTGTTGCGCCCGGGGCCGCGCACGGAGTCGTATCCGACCGACTCGCTGGGGATCGCCTGGTGCATGGCGGTGCTGCGCGACGGATCCGTCGCCGTGGGCGGCGATCGCGGCCGCGTCCTGCGCTGGAGCGAAAGTTCCGGCTGGAAGGTGTGGGCCCGCCTGGGAGCGGGGCAGGTGCTCTCGCTCGCCGCCGATGGCGACGGCGTCGTGGCGGGCACCGGACCGCGGGGCCTGGTCTACGCGATCGCCGCCAACGGCGACACCTCGCGCATCGCATCGACGGGCGAGCGCTACGTCTGGGGGTTGGCTCCGGCGGGGAAGGGCGCGTGGTATGCCGCGACCGGCACGCGTGGACGGCTGATGCGTATCGCGCGCGGCAAGGCGGAGCTCCTGCTCGACACGGAGGAGAGCAACCTGGTGTCGCTCGTGTCCGACGGCCTGGGCGGCGCGTACGCGGGCGGAGACTCGCGCGGGCGTGTGTACCAGATGTTCGCCTCCGGCGTCTCGCGCACGCTCTACGATGCGGCCGAGGACGAGATACGCGCGCTCGCGGTCGGCCGTGACGGCGTGCTCTGGGCCGCGGCGCTGAGCGTGTCGGCCGCGACCGAGGAGGCCGCTCCCGAGGAGGGTCCGCAGCCGACCAAGAGCGCGGTTGCCGGCGGACGCGCGGTGCTCTATCGGCTCACGGCGGAGGGCGAGGCCGCGGCATGGTGGACGTCGCCACAGCCGCTGGTGTTCGCGCTCGTCTCCGCCCCGAGTGGCCTGCGCGCGGCGACCGGGAACCGGGCGGGTGTCTATCGCATCGAGCGCGCGAATGGCGCGACGCTCGAACTGGCCCCGCCGCAGGGGCAGGTCACCGCGCTCGCCACGCGGGGCGACGCGACCCTCGCGCTCACCTCCAATCCCGTCGTGCTCTGGCGCATGGGCCCCGGCGTCGCCGACGGCGGTGAACTGCTCTCGGCGGTGAACGACGCGCGCCGTTTCGCGCGCTTCGGCCGATTGCGCTCGTCGGGCAACGGCAGCCGTACCTTCAGCACGCGCAGCGGCAACAGCGACGCGACCGACACGACGTGGAGTCGCTGGCAGGCCGTGGCAGGCGATGGCGCCATCGGGTCACCGCCCGCACGGTTCCTCCAGTGGAAGGTGAAGCTCGGGAGCGCCGACGCGAGCGTGGACGAAGTCACGGTCTCGTGGCGCGAACCCAACCTCGCCCCGCGGGTCGAGGATCTGTCGGTCGCGGCCCAGGGACAGGCATTCCGCGAAGGCGAGCTGAGTGCTCGGACGGAGAGCATCACGCAGACGCTTGCCGGCGGGCAGAAAGTCGAGTACTCGGCCACGTTGGGGGGCGCCCGACCGGTGCGCGAGATGCCGATCTGGGCGCGGGGCATGCGTACGCTGTCGTGGCGCGGAACCGATCCGAACGGCGACCCACTCCGTTACCGCGTGCTGTTGCGCGCCGAGCCGACCGGGGACTGGATCGAGATCGGCAAGGACCTCGAGGTGTCGCTGCTCACGTGGAACACGAATACGCTCCCGGATGGCCGCTACCGCGTGAAGGTCGAGGCGAGTGACCGCGACGGGAATGCCGTCAACGAGGCGCTCATCGCCGAAGCCGTGAGCGAACCGTTCAGCGTGGACAACACCGCGCCCGCGGTGACCTCGCTCGAGGGTTCGACGTCGGCCGGCCGCATCATCCTCTCGGGCGGAGCGGCGGACGGCGAGGGCTGGCTCCAGCGCCTGGACCTCTCGATAGACGATGGGCCGTGGCGCTCGATCTCGCCCGAGGGCGGCATCGCCGATGCGCCCCGGCTCACGTTCCGCGTGCCGTTGCCCGGGCTCGCCCCGGGTCCGCACCAGTTGGCGGTGCGTGCGGTGGACGCCGCCGGCAACGCCGGCACGCGCGCTGTGCGCGTGACGGCGCCGCGAGCGCGCTGACGGCGGATCCGTTGCCGCGGCTGCAGCATCTGGCACTGGAGCCGGTGGCGTTGGCGACCCTGCTCGTCGCGGTCGGCTCGTTGTGGGGCGCGCTGCCGGACTGGCGGGCCGAACTCGGGCGATTCCAGGGACTCTGGCTGGTGGCGTTCGCGGCCTACGCCCTCGCGCTGCTGCGCCGTGCCCACTGGCGTGAACTGCCGCACGCCGGCGCATTCGTGATGCTGGTCGCGCTCGCGCTGCGGGTCGCCGTGTTCGCGACTCCGCCGACTCTCTCGGACGACCTCTATCGCTACGCGTGGGAGGGCCGCGTGCTCGCCGGCGGCGCGAACCCCTGGCGTCACGCGCCCGACGACCCCTCGCTCTCGCGCTTCCGCGACCCCGACGTGTATCCGCACGTCAACCACCCGGAGCTGCGCGCGATCTATCCGCCGCTCGCCGAGGCCGGGTTCGCCCTGGTGGCACGGGTTTCCTCGACGCTTGGCGCCGTCAAACTGTGGGTGTTGCTCCACGACCTGGCGCTGTGCGCGTTACTCGCCTGGTGGTGCGCTCGGCGCGGCGGCTCGGCATGGGACGCCGCCGTCTATGCGTGGAACCCGTTGGTGGTGGTGGAATATGCCGGCAGCGGACACCACGATCCCACCGGGATCCTGTGGCTGGTGTCGGCACTCGTGCTGCTCGAGCGGCGGCCCGTCGGATCGGCGCTCGCCGCAACGGCCGCCGTGCTGGTCAAGCTCGTGGCGTTGCCCGCGCTGCCGTTTCTGTGGCGCGGCTGGACGACGCGCGCACGGCTCGTCGCGGGCTTGCTCCTGGCCGGCTCGCTCGCGGGCTACGCCGCCCTGGCCTCGGGGTCCGGCTCGGGACTGGCCGCGTTCGCCCAGCGCTGGCGGCACAACGATGCGCTGTTTGGAGCTTTTGCCTTCGCGCTCGGGGATCACTCCGCACGCTTCGCGGTCGCCATACTTCTGGGCGTTGTCCTGGTGTTCGCGCTTCGACGTGGACTCTGCGCCGTCGAGGGCACGCGGCTCATGCTGCGCGCCGGGCTGTTGCTTGGCCCCGTCGTGCATCCCTGGTATCTCGGCTGGGTGCTCGCACTGGAACCACTCCGGCCTTCACCCGCCTGGCTGCTCCTGTCCTGCACCGTGACGCTGGGGTACGGTGCGCTCGCACCGCCCGCGGCGGCAGGAGGGCACCATCCGGACGGGCTGACGCGCGCGGTCGAGTACGGCCTGCCGGCTCTGCTCGCGATCGCACTCGCGCTCCGGGCAAGGCGACAAGGAGGGCCGAAGGGTGTTCGAGCGGACGCTTGAGGCGGTGCGCCGCGAGGCGAGCGGAACGCGAGCGCTCGATGACATCGTGAGCCTCACCCGATTCCATCGCATCCAGGCGAGCCCCGGCTACGACGCGGCAGCCGAATGGCTGGAGGCGTCGCTCGTCGCCGCGGGCCTTGCGCCCGAGCGCACGCTCGCGCCGGCCGACGGCCTTACGCGCTACGGTGGGTATCCCATGCCGGAGGGCTGGCGCTGCCGGCATGCTCGCGCGACGCTGCGCGCCGCGCGCGGCGACGAGCTTCTCGCCGACTTCGCCGCCGCGCCCCTCTCGATCGTGCAACGGAGCGACCGCGCGCGTGGGTGCTTCCCGCTGGTGGTGCTCCCGTCGCTCGACGCGCTCGCGCACACCGACGTGCGGGCCAAGGCAGTGCTGGTGTCGGGCCCCGTTCAGCGGGCGCACGAGCTGGCCGTCGTGGCGCGCGGAGCCGCCGGACTCGTGCTCGACGGACGCAGGCTGCTACCGCCGGTGCGCACAGACGAGCACGACCGTGACTCGCTTGCGTACACGTCGTTCTGGTGGCTCGGCGATCGGCCGCGTGGCTGGGGCGTGGTGGTGAGCCCGGCGCGGGGGCAAGCGCTGCGCGAGCGTCTCGCCGGAGGCGAAGCGCTCGCGGTCGAGATCGACTTCGACTGCGAGCGCTACGTGGGCGACATTCCGCTCGTGAGCGCCGCGATCCCCGGCACGCTTCCCGGCGAGGTGCTGCTCACGTCGCATCTCTGCCATCCGCAGCCGGGCGCCAACGACAACGCGTCGGGCGCCGCCGCCACGCTCGAGTGCGCGCGGGTGCTGGCGGCGCTGGCGGCGAAAGGCGATCTGCCCGAGCCGCGACGCACGCTGCGCTTCCTGTGGATGCCGGAGTTCACCGGTACCTTCGCGTGGCAAGCGCTCCACCCCGAGCGCGCGGCGCGCACCGTGGCGGCGCTCAACCTGGACATGGTGGGCGAGCGCCAGGAGGACTGTGGCAGCACTTTGCTGCTGGAGCAGGCGCCGCACTTCATGGGGTCGTTCGCAGACGAACTCTTGGCCCGCATCCTGTCGGCAGCGCAGGCGTGGGAGCGGGACGCCGCGGAAGCGGGCCGGTCCGTGCTGGCGCGCCTGGCCGACGTGCCCTACTCGGGCGGCAGCGACCACGCGCTGTGGCTCGATCCCGCGTTGGGTGTGCCGTGCCCCATGCTGATCCAGTGGCCCGACCGCTACTACCACTCCGATCTCGACACGCCCGAACGTTGTGACCCGGACTCGCTTGCGCTCGCCGTTCGTGCTGCGGCCACGTACGCGGCGTTCGTGGCGGGTGCCGGTGCGAACGAGGCGGACTGGTTGCTGCAGCTCGTGGCACGCGGTGCCCACCGCAGGCTTCTGGCCGCGCTCGACCGCCCCGACCCGTGGGAGGCCGTGCACGCCGAGCGCGAGCGCGGCCAGTTGGCGCTCGCCAGCGTCGAGCGCCTGACGATCGGGCTGAGACCGGAACACGCGGTGCGCCGCGCCATCGCGGCGTCGCTGCCCCTCGCCGCCGACCAACTGGAGGGCGACTGGGATCGCGAGATCCGGGACGCCGTCTCACGCCCGTTGCCGGCGCCGTCACCCGAACGGAGTCGAACGCCCGTTCGCGCGGCCTCTGCACTCGTGTGTCCCATCCGCTGGCTGGCGCCCGGCTGGGACGACCTCGGCGAGGATCGGCAGACGCGCGTGTTGTCGCTCGAGGCCGAGATTCCCGGGGGCTCCACCGCGATCGACGTCGCATGGTTCGCGTGCGACGGCGAGCGCGACGTGGGCGAGATCGCTCGCCGGGTCGTGCGCGAAGGCTGGAACGTGGATCGGTCGGCGCTCGAGGAGTGGTTCGAACTCGCCGTGGCGCTCGGTCTGTGCACCTGGCGGGAGCGCTCCGGCACGAGCGATGTCAGCGAGCGCTGCTGACTTCCGCGACGCGCCTGCCGGCGCGCTTCAACCAAGGCGCGAGCGGCTCGACTCTCGCTCGCTTGATGAGTGCGTGCCTGCCGGGGTTCGCACTGTTCCCGACCCGCGCGATGTCCTTCAACCCGGCGAGTGCGGCCAGCCGCTCCACGGTCTCCCAACCGGCGATGACCCGGCCGAACACCGTGTAGCCGCCATCGAGCGCCGGCAGGTCGCGGAGCGCGATGTAGAACTGGGAGCCGTTGGACTCGCGCGCGGCATTCTCGGCGTCGGCCTTGCGTGCCATCGCCACGGCGCCGCGTTCGTGCCGGCGCCTGATCTCGGCGGGCAGCGTGTAGCCAGGACCACCCTGCCCGTCATTGAACGGATTCTCGTCCCGTGAGTTGGGGTCGCCGCCCTGGATCACGAACCCCGGCACGACCCGATGGAACGTGAGGCCGTCGTAGTAGCCCTCGTTCGCGAGCTTCCGGATGTTCGCCACGGTGCGCGGCGCGTCGGCGGGGAAGAGTTGGATGGCCACGCTGCCGACCGCGGTCTCCAGCACCAGCGCCTGCTCGGACGCTCCGGCGCCGGGGCGTCGCCTGGCGGTTCCGGCGGACGACGGACCGTCCGCGGCGCACGCGCCGAACGACAAGGCGGCCAGCAGGGCCGCGACGAGTGCTCGGGCGAGACGTGGACGGACCGGGTGCATGGAACTCCTCAACGAAGCGAGCAGGTGGATCGAGAGTGTAGCTCCTGCGAGCTGGCGACGATTTCAAGGGATGGTCAAGAGGTTGGCGAAGCCGCGTCGGCTGCTATACTCCCTGCCCGTTTGGGCTCATCCTTCGACTTCGCGCAGTGCGGCTACACCCCAGTGGCGGCCCGTGCGGCCGTGGTCGCGGCGATGGGAGTAGTAGAGAGCGGGTTCGCAGCTCGTGCAGGCACCGGTGTCGTGCAGGGCATCCGCCCGCACGCCGGCGGCGCCGAGCGCTAGCCGGGCCGCTGTCGGCAGGTCGAGCCGAGGTCGAGGGCTCGTCCGGCGGACGGCGGCGGCGGGGAAGCGAGCCGCCACGTCTTCACCGACTTCATAGCAACAACCCCGGATCGCGGGGCCGAACGCCACTTCCACGGCGTCTGGCGCGCAGCCGGCGAGCCGGCACACCGCCTCGAGTGCGGTGAGCGGCATGCCGTCGGCAGTGCCGCGCCAGCCCGAGTGCGCGGCGGCCACGGCGCCGGGGGCGTGGTAGAGGATGGACATGCAGTCCGCGGTGGTCACCGCCAGCACCACGCCGGGCACGCGCGTCACGAGCGCGTCGCACCTGGGATGGTGCCCCTGGGCGACCACCTCGACGACGTGGTGGCCGTGCACCTGTCCCGCCGTCGCAAGGCGAGCGGGATCGAGCCCGGCGCTGTGCAGCAGCCGCTCGCGGTTCGTGGCCACGGCGGACGCGTCGTCCTCGGTGGAACGACCGAGGTTGAGCTGGTCGTAGGGTGGGCGGCTCACGCCGCCGAGCCGGGTCGAGAACAGCAGCACGGTCGCGGCGTCGGGATGTCGCGGCTGCCAGAACGGTACGGTCGCGTCCGGATCGAGTATCCACATGGGCGCGGCACGCTAGGGTCGGCGGCTTGAAGCGTCAAGCCCCGGGGACGAGAGGAACCACGGTGAGAGTGCGAGCCTGGGTGTCGTGGAGTGTGTTGTTCCTGTTGTCCGTGCCCGTGCTGGTGGTGGTCGCGCAAGCGCCTGCCGCGAGGTCGCCGGTGGCCACCGTGGGCACGCGCCGCATCGAGCGGGAGGAGTACGACCGTCGCCTGGCGACCGCGCAACAGCAGATCGCGGCCCGGGGAGGTGAACGCCCGGCCGAGTTCCGCGACATCCTGCGCCGGCAGCTGCTCGAGACGCTCATCCGGCTCAACCTGCTCGTGCTCGAATCCGGCCGCCTGGGGATCAAGGCGAGCACCGCAGAGGCCGAGTCCGTCCTACGCCGCGACCCGTATTTCAGTCCGGGGGGCGCGTTCGATTCGCGACGCTGGCAGCTCACGCGAACTTCGGATCCGGGGCGATTCCAGAGCGCGATCGCGCTCAGTGGCGAACAGCTCGCGGCGCGGCGACTCGACGACCGACTTCAGCATCGCTTCCGTCCCGACGACGGCGAGTTGCGGGAGAGGGCGCTGCGCCATCTCCGGCGTGCCTTCACCGAGGACCTGTCCCTTCGGGTCGCGGAGTTCAGTGGCACGACCCGCGAGCCGCGCGAGAGCGAGGTCCTCGCCTGGTATCGCGCGAACGCGAACCAGTTCCGTCGCGCGGATCGCGCCGTGCTGAGCGTGGTGTTCGTGAACGAACCTCCCCGCACCAGAACCGAGGTGGAGGACGCCACGGCCGGCGCCGCGTGGACGGCGCGCATGCGCCGCGCCGCGGACAGCGTCATCACGGCCGTCCGCGGCGGAGCGACGCTCGAGGCGGCGTCCGCTGCCTACGGCGGACCGCGCGGAGACGTCGCCGTGCTGCCGGACAACTTCCCCGGTTACTGGAAGGGTGATGCCGCGCGAAGCGCCGACGTGTTCAAGCGCAGCCCCGGCTCGCTGTTGTCCGAGCCCATCCCGGGCGCAGAGGGATTCCTGGTCGTGCGCGTGGACCAGGCCACCCGGGCGCATGTGGCCCCGTTACGCGAAGTGGCGCGCGAGATCCGTGCGCGGCTGCGTGAGGACGCCCGCGGGCACCAGGATGAGCGCGAACGACTCGCGCTGTTCAGCCAATTGCGGGACTCGCTCTCGGGCCCGGCGTGGACGTTCCGTTGGGCGGCGGTGGACACGGGCAACGTGCGCGTGCCGGAACCGACCGAAGCGGACCT
>JANNKI010000413.1:0-2205 GCA_031396225.1 bacterium
CGCCTCCACTGCCTGCGCTGCCTGCTCCTTCGTGCCAGACTGGAAACGACCGAGCACTTCGGAGGGCTTGGCCGGGTTCGTGCTGTCGAACGTCTTGCCGCCCGTGAGGCGCTGGCCGCCGATGACGATGGGGTACTCCTGCCCGGCGCCGGCGCGGATCTCGGCGATCGCCTTTTCGTAAGCCGCACGCGGCTCGGGCCTGGAGAAGTCCACGTACGTCGTGGGCGTGTACTCGGGCAGCGAGGCCGTGCTCACGGGCGAGATGCGGCCGGCGATGGTGGTGGTCATACGAAGCCTCCGGCGTTTAAGACGCGCGAGCGCGGGCGCCGCGCGGGATGGTCGAGGTGATCGGGCGCAGTGTAGCGCAGGGCCGAGTCAGGCGACACGGCGGCAGCGGCGGCGGCGGCGGACGGCCGTTAGCGCAAGAACGGGATGCGCGTGGAGGCGGTCCGACCGGCGGACTCGAGGCGCGCGACATAGGCCCCCGGACGCATCTTGCGGCCGTCGTGGTCGAGCCCGTCCCAGCGAACTTCGATGCCCGATGCTCCGCGCAGGAACTCCGAGGAGTGGAACGTGCGCACGGCCCTGCCGAAAGCGTCATGGATGGTGAGCCGCGCTGGCGCGGCGTCGTCACTCACGAGCAGGACGGCCGAGCCGACGGCGGGCGACACCCGGAGCGACACCCGGAGCGCTGGCACGGCCGGCGGCGGCGGCGACGAGAGCCCGAGGATGCGACCGATCGAGCCGGTGGACGGCAGGTAGCCCACGGACTGTCGACAGAACCACATCGCGCCGTCCGGCCCCACGCGCCAATCACTCACTTCGTTGAACCCCGTCCCCCACGTGGTCGGCGAGGGCTGCCCGGGAACGGGTGGGGCGGGCCCCCAGACCCCGTTCGCCTGCTTGAGCCGGAGCAGCGCGCCCGAGTAGTAGTCGTTGGCGAACACGTCGCCGTCGTATTCCAACGGCCAACTCGTGCTCTTGCCGCTCACGCGGCGATACCTGCCCGCCGACACGATGGCCGCGCCGCCCAGCTGCGTGGTGCGGTCGTACTCGAACAGGGGGGCGGCGAGTCCCACGGGCTCGGGGCCGCACCCTGCGCCCTGCGTTCCCGGCACCGAGCCCTCGCGCCACGGCCAGCCGAAGTTGGCACCCAGCAGAGCCGCCTCGGCGGGCGGCGGTTCGAGGTGCGCGAAAACGAGCGGCGGCTGGAGCATGTCCAGTTCCTCGCGCAGCACCCCGCCCACGTCGCCGATCACGAGCGTGCCGAATTTGCGGTCCACCTGGAACCGGAACGGATTGCGCAGTCCGTACGCACCCACCAGCCGCAGGTTGGAGTCCGCCGACGCGGCGAACGGATTGTCGGGCAAGGTGAGCAGCGCGCGGAACGCGCTCCCCGGACCCGGCGGGAGCAGATCGGTGCGCAGCCGCAGGATCACGCCCCGCAACGTGCCGGGGGCTTGCGCGGCGCACGCCACGGCATCCTCGCCGACACTGGCGTAGAGCACGCCTTCGATGCCGAAGCGCACCGTGCCGCCGTTGTGGTTGTCGGCCTGGTCTGGGATGTCGTCGATCAGGTCGTGACGCGACGCGGGATCGGCCACGAGATCCGAAACGCCCGTGCCCGCCAGGTCCCCGGCGAGTGTGAAGCGAGCGATGCGGATGTGCCGCGGCGTGGCGACATCGTGGAAGACGTAGACATAGGGTCGCGTGGGAAACGCGGGATCCACCGCGATGCCGAGCAGCCCGCGCTCGCCGCCGGCCGCCACACCGGGCACCGCGAGAACGGGCGTGGCCTGCACGCCGGCTCCGGGCGTGAACACGCGAACCCGTCCGGTGAACTGCTCGACGAACAACACGCGGCCGTCGGGCAGGAACTCGAATGCCACCGGCGTGCTCAGCCCGGGCGCGAGCGTTTCCACCGCGAAGCCCGTGGGAACGGTCTGCGCCCGGGCAGCAGGCGTGGCCACGAGCACCAGCGAGAGAGGCACCACGAGCCGTCGCAACATCCGCGCAGAATAGCCCACCGCTGCGCGGCCGGGAATAGTCATTGCGCGACGCCGCACCCGGCCCCGATACTGCCGCGCCATGACGTTCAACCACTCGTACCGCATGCTGGTCGGGCTCGCAGCCGGAGTCGTGCTGGGCGTGGCCGCGAACATGGCGTTCGGGGACGCGCCCGCGCTGCAGCAGTTCGTGCGGTAC
>JANNKI010000416.1:0-2368 GCA_031396225.1 bacterium
TGACGGACCACGATGACGTGCATGATCTTCTCGTGGACGGTTGCGAACTTCGTCAGTGTCTCTCCACGGTCGTCGATGATCTCGAAGTCGAAGTCCATCGGGGCGCCCGGCCGAAGGCCCTTCACCGCCGTCAAGGCGCGCAGGCAGTAGCTTCGGTGACTCTGGATGGGAGCAGTCGAGGTGAGCTGCCCATCTGGCCCGCAGAAGATCTCCGAAACCGTTTGTGGCTTTTTCCCTCGCAACGCGGTCACGCCCACGACAGCGACCAGCGCCACGAGCGTTACGAGTCCGGCGTAGAACCACAGTCTCGAGCGTTGAACGGTCATGGCGTCCGGACCTTTTCCACCGCCTCGACGAGCAGGCCCCGATTGTTCCCGCGCTGGTACGCCGTACCACGCACGCTCACCGGCACCCCGACGTTCTCGTAGAGACCGACGTTCGGGTTCTCGCCGTGAGAGGTCGCGATCAAGGTGTAGAGCTCGCCCGTCTGCGCATCGAGGAAGGCCAGATCCTGGCCGCCGCGGGCACACCTCACCGCACATTCGGCGTGCTTCTCACCCTCGCCGTTGTGGGTGAACCAGCACTGCGGATCGATGAGCTCCCCCCTCAGGCGAACCGTCTCCACCTTCATCGCGGCGATGGGTCGGGCCCTGATG
This sequence comes from bacterium, assembly GCA_031396225.1. Classification (GTDB taxonomy): domain Bacteria; phylum Eisenbacteria; class RBG-16-71-46; order RBG-16-71-46; family RBG-16-71-46; genus JAIOPA01. The sequence continues at coordinate 657 of JANNKI010000416.1, forward strand.
GGTGTCACGGCCGGGGACTTTGCCTTGGCCTGGATGGGGGCCGCGGCCGGAGCCTTGGCCTGCTTGTGCCCGTCGTGGGCCGACACAGCGGCGACCGCGCCTACCAGCCCGACAGTCGCAAGAACCAGCATGATTCGCTTCACGGATGCTCTCCTCTGTGGCGGTTGGACAACTGGATCGGGAGCGATGAACGGCGGGACAACCGTCGGGCCTCCGCCCCTCAGGCGACGTGCTCCGACGGTGCGGCCGCATGCCCGTCGAGGGCCTGCTCGGCCGCCGGACGGCCGAACATCCAGAACACGGCCGGCGTGACGAGCATGTCGAGCAGCGTCGTCGTGAGGAGCCCGCCGAGGATCACCGTGGCGACCGGGTAGAGGATCACCGTGGCGACCGGGTAGAGGATCTCTTTGCCGGGTTGCCCTTTTGAGAGCGCGAGTGGCACGAGCGCCAGCCCCGCGGTCAAGGCGGTCATCAGGACGGGAACGAGCCGTTCCAGCGAGCCTCGGATGATCATGGACTCCGTGAACCGCTCGCCTTCATGTCGCATGAGATGGAGATAGTGCGAAATCATCATGATGGTGTTGCGTGAAGCGATGCCGGTCAGCGTGATGAAGCCGATCATGGAGGCGATCGAGAACACCCCGCCCGTGAGCAATACGGCCAGGACCGCCCCGATGAACGCGATCGGAATGTTGATCAGGATCTGGAGGACGATGCGGACGGAGCGAAAATGCGCGTAGAGGACGGTGAACATCGCGGCGAAGGCGAGGAGCGAGAGCAGCCCCAGCGTGCGGCTGGCGGAGCGCTGGCTCTCGAACTGACCTCCAAAGCTCATGTAGTAGCCGGACGGGAGCTGGACCCGCTCCGCGACGCGCGCCTCCATCTCCCGGACAACGGCCCCCAGGTCGCGGCCAGAGACGTTCCCCGACACGACGATCCGGCGCTGGACGTCCTCGTGCTGGATCACGTTCGGGCCCCACGTCTCCTGGATGTCCGCCAGCGCCTGGAGCGGTACCTTGGCTCCACTCGGCGTGTCGACGAGCAGGGTCCTGATCAGTTCGGGCCGTCCACGAAGCTCCTCCGGCAGGCGGACGACAAGGTCGTAACTGAACTGCCCCTCCAGGATCTGGCCGACGACGCGCCCCAGCAGCGCGGTCTCGAGCCATTCGTTCAAGCTGCCGGCCTGGAGGCCGTACATGGCCGCCCGCTGGCGGTCCACCCTCACGCGATACTGCGGCACGAGCACCTGCCGTTCCGTCTGCAGGTCCACGAGCCCCTCGATATCGGCCACCGCCGCTTCGAGCTCGGCCGCCTTCTGCCGCAGGACGGCCAGGTCTTCCCCGAAGATCTTGACTGCGATCTGGGCGCGAACCCCCGAGAGCAGATGGTCGAGCCGATGAGAGATCGGTTGCCCGATGCTCACCGACACGCCGGAGAGGATCGACAGCCGATCGCGGAGATCGCCGAGGATGACTTCCCTCGACCGGCGCGAGGGCTTGAAGTCGACATCGATCTCGCTGTAGTGCACGCCCTCGGCGTGCTCATCGCGCTCGGCGCGGCCGGTGCGGCGTCCTGTCGAGACGACCTCCGGACCCTGCAGCAGCAGCCGTTCGGCCGACTGCCCGATCCGGTTCGACTCCTCGAGGGACGTGCCGGGTTGAGCCAGCACGTTGATGGTGGCGGTCCCCTCATTGAACGGCGGCAGGAACTCC
>JANNKI010000419.1:0-1861 GCA_031396225.1 bacterium
TGGATCAGCGGGAGTCGGCCCGCCAATGGGCTCGGCCAGGCTCCAGTTCGCATCCGTGATCGGGGCGCCACCCTCTCTGCCAACATGCTTGAGACACCGACCCCTTGGAAGTTTAGTGTAGAGGGCGAGTCGGGAAGCAGAGATGTCGACCAGCGTGGAGGCCCCGCAGATGGCGGTAGCGACCGAGGTGGTGGCGAGGGCAGCGCGGCGGCGGTTCACGGCGGCCGAGAAGCTGCGAGTGCTGCGCGAGGCGGACGGCTGCACGAAGCCGGGAGAGTTGAGCGCGCTGCTGCGGCGTGAGGGGTTGTACTCCTCGCACCTGTCGGCATGGCGCGCCGCGCGCAAAGGTGGCGAACTGGCGGGACTGACGCCCCGCCCGCGCGGCCCGAAGGCGAGGCCCGTGGATCCGCGCGACAAGAAGATCGCCGAGCTGGAGCGCCAGACGCGGCGGCTGCAGGCGCGCCTGGAGCGCGCCGAAGGGCTGATCGAGCTCCAAAAAAAAGTTGCGCAACTCCTAGGCAACCCGCTGCCGAACGACGAGAACGCGTGATGCAGACGGTCACCGAGATGGCGCCGCGGTTGGGCGTCGCGCGGACGTGCGCGGCACTGGGGTTGCCGCGCGCCACCTACTACCGCGGCCAGCAGCCGCGCCCCGAACCGAAGCCACGACCGACGCCGGTGCGTGCACTGGCGCCGGAGGAACGCGAGCAGGTGCTGGCTGTGCTCCACGAACCGCGGTTCGCAGACCTGGTGCCGGCGGAAGTCTACGCGACGCTGCTCGACGAGGACCGCTACCTGTGCTCGGAGCGCACGTTCTATCGCGTGCTGGACGCGAACGCCGAGGTGCGCGAGCGGCGTGACCAGCTGCGGCATCCGCACTACGCCGCACCGCAGCTGCTGGCGACGCGGCCGAATGAGCTGTGGAGCTGGGACATCACGAAGCTGCTGGGCCCGACCAAGTGGACCTACTTCTACTTGTACGTGCTGCTCGACGTGTTCAGTCGCTACGTGGTGGGCTGGCTGCTGGCGGAGGCTGAGTCCGCGCGGCTCGCCGGGCAGCTGATCGCCGAAAGCTGCGAGCGACAAGGGATCCGGCCGGGCCAGCTCACCGTGCACGCCGATCACGGCGCGCCGATGATCGCGAAGTCGACGGCGTTGCTGCTCGCCGACCTCGGCGTGACCAAGACCCACTCGCGGCCGCACGTCTCGAACGACAACCCGTTCTCCGAGGCGCAGTTCAAGACCCTGAAGTACCGGCCCGACTTCCCGGACCGCTTCGGCTCGCTCGAACACGGGCGCAGCTTCTGCGGCGACTTCTTCCCCTGGTACAACATCGAGCACCACCACGTCGGGCTCGGGCTGTTCACGCCGCACGACGTCCACTACGGCCTCGCCGCGGCCAAACGCGAGCAGCGTGCGCGCGTGCTCGCGGAGGCGTTCGCGAGGAACCCCGAACGGTTCCCGAACGGGCTGCCGCTGCCGAAGGCGGTGCCAAGTGCGGTGTGGATCAACCCGCCCGCGACGCGAGATGGCGGCAGAGTCGGTGAAAACGCCGTGACCCAGAAGTCGGGGGCGACCGCGTTCGTCGATCCTGGGGCATCCTCGAGAGCCGTTTCCGAGGGCGAACCCTTCCCAAGCCCGAATCTCATATCCGAAGACCGATGCATGGCGGTTGCGCAGTAAACTCACGAAGCGAGTGTCTCAAAATCGTTGACAGGTTTCGACTGCTGACAGCCGGGACTAGCCGGGGGTGGCGCTCAGCCCGAGCCCGTCCTATCATAATGGGACCGTGGAGGTCCTTGGTGCGTGCCGCATTTCTGCTCGCGTTTATCTCAATCGCCGCTGCCGCATCCGCGGACCA
>JANNKI010000432.1:0-2109 GCA_031396225.1 bacterium
CCATCATCGCGAGCGGATCGGGCGAGTTGCCGAGCGACTTGCTCATCTTCCGGCCGTGCGCGTCGCGCACGATGCTGGTGAAGTACACGTGCGCGAACGGCGCCTCGCCGGTGAAGTGATAGCCGGCCATGATCATGCGAGCGACCCAGAAGAAGATGATGTCGCTGCCCGTGACCATGAGACTGTTCGGGTAATAGCGTGCGAGGTCCGAGGTCTTCTCGGGCCAGCCGAGCGTGGCGAACGGCCACAGCCACGACGAGAACCACGTGTCGAGCACGTCTTCATCCTGTGTCCACCCATCGCCCTGCGGGCGATCCAGCGCCACGACCATCTCCTCGCCGCGGTACCACACCGGGATGCGATGCCCCCACCAGAGCTGCCGAGAGATGCACCAGTCGCGGATGTTCTCGAGCCAGTGGAGATAGACCTTCTTCCACCGGCCGGGAAACATCTTCACCTTGCCCTTCCTCGCCGCCTCGATCGCGGGCGCGGCGAGCGGAGCCATCTTCACGAACCACTGCCACGACAGGTAAGGCTCGATGATGGTGTTGCAGCGCGAGCAATGCCCGAGGCTGTGCCGGTGCGGCTCCACCTTCTCGAGGTAGCCGGCGTCTTGAAGCGCCGCGACGATGCGCGCGCGCGCATCGAACCGGTCGAGCCCGCGGAAGTCACCGGCGGCGTCGTTCATGACGCCTCCCTCGTCCATGACCACGATCTCGGCCAGGCCGTGCCGACGGCCGGTCTGGAAGTCGTTCGCGTCGTGCGCCGGGGTCACCTTGACCGCACCGGTGCCGAACTTCGGGTCCACCATGTCGTCGGCCACGATCGGAATCTCGCGGCGCACGAGCGGCAGCACGGCGACCGAGCCCACGAGCTTCGCGTAGCGCGAATCGCGAGGACTCACGGCCACGCCCGTGTCGCCGAGCATTGTCTCGGGTCGAGTCGTGGCCACGGTGAGCGAGCCGCTGCCGTCCTTGAGCGGGTAGCGAACGTACCAGAGCTGGCCTTCGGTCTCGACCATGTCCACTTCTTCGTCCGACAGCGCCGTGCGGCAACGCGGGCACCAGTTCACGATGTAGCGCCCGCGGTAGATCAGCCCCTCGTCGTAAAGGTGCTTGAACACGTGCAGCACCGCGCGCGAATAGCCTTCGTCGAGCGTGAACCGCTCGCGCGTCCAGTCGGGCGTGGTGCCGAGCCGGCGCTCCTGCTGGAAGATGAGCCCGCCGTACTGCTCCTTCCACTCCCACACGGCCTCGAGGAACCCGTCGCGCCCCAGATCCTGGCGTGGGCGCTTCTCTGCGCGCAGCTTCTTCTCCACCATGTTCTGCGTGGCGATGCCGGCGTGGTCCATGCCGGGGATGCAGAGGGTCTCGCGTCCCTCCATGCGCTGCCAGCGGATGATGCAGTCGCGCACGGACTCGCCGAGCACGTGGCCCATGGTGAGCGAGCCGGTCACGTTCGGGGGCGGGATGGCGATGACGAACGGCGCCCGGGCGCCGGTGCCCTTGGGAGCCGCGGCCAGGTCGGCGCGTGGCTGGAATACTCCCAGCCCCTCCCAGAACGCGTAGCGCTCGGGCTCGATGCGGGCCGGGTCGTAGGGAAGGGAGAGCGCCTCGGGGTTCCCGGGACGCATGGGGGCCTCCTCAAGGGGTCGAACGCCAAGGCCCGGCTGGTGCCGGGCCGCGGACCACCCTTATGGAAATGAGGCGGGGACCGTAGCGTATGCGCGGAAACGGGGTCAACCGACACGCGTGGCATGCGCTTTCGCCGGATCCCGACGAGCCCAACTTCGCCCGTTCGAGCGACCGCTTCGCCCCCGCGATCCGGCGTCCCATCCGCTCCAGAGCCGCCTCGCTGCGCGCCGCGCCGATCAGGTGGCGCCGTCCGCTCTCCTGAAACCAGGTGAGGTTGTCCCCGCCCACCATGCCGCGGTCCATCACCCGGATGCGCTGCGCACCAGCCGCCAGTACGCGTGGGTCTTGCCGTCCTTGCGGATCCGTGAATGACGCCGGTCCATGCGCGCCTCCTTGCACCACGGTCATCCCGCAGCCAGCAGGCGCACTTGAAGAGGGTAGGCTGGCCCTACACGCCAGTTCAGACAGCGCGACG
>JANNKI010000467.1:0-1776 GCA_031396225.1 bacterium
CCGCACGGCGCGCGGTCCCGGACGGCACGCCGAGCGCATCGTGGTGCGCGATGGCGCTCAGGTGCACGTGCTGCCGGTGGAGCGCGTGGACTACCTCGAGGCGCAGGACGACTACGTGGCGATCCACTCGGGCGGCAAGGCGCACTTGAAGCACCAGACGCTCTCCGAGCTCGCCGAGGCCCTCGACCCGGAGAGATTCGTGCGCGTGCATCGCTCGTTCGTGGCGAACGTCGAGCGCATCGCGCGCCTCGAACTGCTCGCCAAGGACCAGCGTGTGGCGGTGTTGCACGACGGCCGCCAGCTTCCCGTGAGCCGCAGCGGCCACGACCGGCTTAAAGAGCTGCTGGGTTGAGCCTGGGGCCCGTCCCACGCGGGCGCCCCGCGCGCACCGCTCAGATCGCGCCGCCCCCGCGCTCGCCCGTGCGGATCCTCACGCATTCCTCCAACGGCAGCACGAAGATCTTGCCGTCGCCGATCTCGCCGCCGTCGGTGCGCGCGCCCTTCATGATGGCTTGGATGGCGGGCTCCAGGTAGGCGTCGTTCACGCCCAGCGTGACCTGCGTCTTCTGCACGGTGCTCTGCCGCACGGGTTCGCCGCGGAAGTACTCGACCTCGCCCTCCTGGCGCCCATGGCCGTCCACGGTCTGCACCGTGACGCGGTAATGCCCGCCCTCGTCGAGGGCGGCCTGGAGTGCTTCCTGCACCGCCTCGAGCCGCTCCGGGCGGATGATCGCGATGATGAGTTTCATGCCGACGACCCTCCCCGGCTCACAAGTGGTAACCGCGCTCGCCGTGCGCGGAGATGTCGAGCCCATCGCGCTCGTGGGCATCCGACACGCGAAGCCCGAGCGTGCGCTTAAGCAGCGTGGCCAACAGCCACGTGCCGCCGCCCGCGAACACCAGCGTGACGGCCACGCCCACGAACTGCTTGACCAGCTGCTCGGAGTGGCCGGCGATCAGGCCCGCGACCGGCTGGAAGCAGAAGATGCCGGTGGCGAGCGCCCCCCAGATGCCGCCGACACCGTGCACGCCGAACGCGTCCAGCGAATCGTCGTGTCCGCTCCGGTGCTTCAACCGCACGGCGCCGTAGCACACCACCGAGGCGACCGCGCCGATGACGATGGCCCAGAGCGGCATCACGTGCCCGGCCGCCGGCGTGATGGCGACGAGCCCCGCGACGATGCCCGAGGCGAGCCCCAGGCTCGTGGGCTTGCCAGTGTGATTCCACTCGAGCAGCATCCATACCAGCGCCGCGCTGGCCGCGGCCGCCTGCGTTGTGGTGAACGCCAGGCCCGCGGTGGCACCGGCGACCGGGTTCTCCACCGCCACGGCGCTGCCCGCATTGAAGCCGAACCAGCCGAACCACAGCAGTCCCGCCCCCAACAGCGTCAGGACGAGGCTGTTCGGGAGAATCGCGCCGCCCGGGTAATCACGCCGGGGTCCGAGCACGCGTGCCAGCACGAGGGCCGACACGCCCGCCGCGATGTGCACCACGGTGCCACCCGCGAAGTCGAGCACGCCGTACTTGTAGAGCCAGCCGCCGGACGCCCACACCCAGTGCGCGAGCGGGCAGTAGATGAACGTGGACCACAGCAGGATGAACCACACCCACGCCGAGAACTTCATGCGCTCGGCCACCGCGCCGCTGATCAGGGCGGGCGTGATGATCGCGAACTTGCCCTGGAACATGACGAACACCAGTTCGGGGATGGCCTTGTCGCCGAACAGCTGCTGGGGCGAGATTCCGTGGAGCCCCAGATACTCGGGCGACCAGCC
>JANNKI010000489.1:0-2035 GCA_031396225.1 bacterium
GTCCGCGACCGGCGGCGGCAAGTAGTGACCGGAGGGGCGCGGGCCCCGGGGCCCGCGCCCGCCGGAGTCCGCATGCGGCGCGCGCCCTCGGTCGCATGTCTCGCACGACTCGCACGACTCGCATGACCGCCACGCCGTCGCCGCTCGGCCGCGTCGTGGTGCTCGGCTACGGCAACCAGGGCGAGGCGCACGCGCGCAACCTGCGCGACGCGGGCGAGCAGGTTGCGGTGGCGGCCCGCCCGGGCCACGGCGCCGAGGCGCGCGCCCACGCACACGGATTCGCCGTGGCGGCCCCGGCCGTGGCGCTGCGGCATGCCGACACGCTGGCGATGCTGCTGCCCGACGAGGTGGTGCCTCAGGCATGGCCCGGGTTCGCGGAGGCGGCGCGGGACGTCCGCCTGGTGGTGTTCGCGCATGGCTTCAACCTGCTCTACGGCACGCTCGCGTTCCCAACCGAGGCCAGCGTGGTGCTCGTGTCCCCGACCGGGCCGGGCCGCGTGATCCGCGCACTCTACGAGCGGGGCGAGGGCGTGCCGGCCTACCTGGCCGTGCACCAGCAGGGACGCGACGACGCCTGGGCGCTCGCCACGCACTACGCCACGGCACTCGGCTGCGCACGCGCGCGGCTGTTGCGCACCACCGTGCGCGAAGAGACCGAGGTGGACCTGTTCGGCGAGCAGGCCGTGCTGTGCGGCGGCATGAACGCGCTGGTCTCGGCCGCCTACGAGACGCTCGTGAGCGAGGGCTACACGCCCGAGATCGCCTACCTCGAGTGCGTGCACCAACTGCATTTCCTCGCCGAACTCCTGCACGCGCGCGGCGTGGCCGGGCTGCGGCGCGGCATCTCGGGCACCGCACTCTACGGTGACCTCACCCGCGGACCGCGCGTGGTGAACGAATCGTCGCGCGAGGCCATGCGCGAGATGCTCGCCGAGATCCGTTCGGGCGCGTTCGCGCGCGAGTGGCTCGCCGAGGTCGCCGCGGGCAAGCCCACGCTGACCCGACTGCTGAACGAGGGCGACGCGGACCCCATCGAGGCGGGACGCCGGCGAGCACTCGGGCCCGGGGCGCCCCCGGCGGCCGCCGAGACGCCGCCCGAGCGGCCGGCGGAATCGAAGTAACCCCTTGTCCATTAGGCGATTGACAGGGCTAGCGCCCTATGGTTACGGTAGCCCTGTCCAGTTTTCGGGGGCCGCCCGTCCGGGCAACCGAGGCTCGGATGTCCCCAGGAGGATGTGATGACCAAGGCCGATATCGTGGACCAGATCTCCGAACGCACGGGCCTCACCAAGAAGGACGTGGCCGAAACGGTCGACTGCTTCCTGAATGCGGTGGCCAAGGCGCTTTCGGACGGCCACCACATCGAGATCCGCGGCTTCGGCACGTTCCGGGTGAAGGACCGCAAGTCGCGCATCGCGCGCAATCCTCGCACCGGTGAAGCCGTTCCCGTGCCGCCCAGGCGCGTGCCCGTGTTCAAGGTGTCGAAGGAACTCAAGGACATGGTGTCCCAGCAGTAACGCCCACCTCCCGGGGCGCTCGAGACATTCCGGAACGGCCGGGCTCCCGACGAGCCCGGCCGTTCCGCTGGCTCGGCGACCTCCCCTGAAGGCGCGCATGGAACGAACGACGCAGCCCCGACCGAGTACCGCGCCTGGACCCACCCGCGAGGCACCCGGGGCGCTGGCGTTCGGGCCGCGGCCGTCCGCTCGGGTGCTCACCGCCGGCCTGTTGTTGCTGCTTCTCTTGCGCCTGTGCGCGAGCGTGGCGCCCGGGCAGTACGCGTGGGGGCTGTCGTTCGCGCGAGACGTGACGCCCGCGCTCGCCGGAGCATTGCTGCTCGTGCTCGCGGCAGGCGTGAGTTGGGCGATCTTCGCACCCGCTCCTTCGTCGCGCTCCGCACCGCCGGTGGTCTTGCGTCGCTGGCCGTGGCTCCTGGGCGCGTTCCTGCTCGTCCTGCTGTGGACGCTCCAGGACCAGGTGCGATTCGTGGGCGACTTCGTGCTCCGGCTCGGCGTGTCGGAGGAGCACTGGTTCC
>JANNKI010000500.1:0-3887 GCA_031396225.1 bacterium
AAGCGCATGGCGCGCCGCGTGGTGCTCGCCGCCGGGCTCGGGAGGGGTTCTGGGAGGTCGTCGATCTCCTCCAGCACCGGACCGCGTGACGCCGATGAGGGCCCGGGCCGCACGCTCGTGCGCGGCTCCTCGAGGTCCTCGTCCATCTCGTAGGAGGGCTCGAGCCTGGCGACCGGCTCCTCCAGCACGCGGTCCTCGTCGAGTTCCGGCCGTGCGGCACGGTGACCGTCCTCCCCCCCGCGGGCATGCCGGCCGCGACCCGACCGCCGGCTGCGGCGGCGACGACTCGAGGAGGCGTCGTCGTCATCGTCGCGGACGTCTTCTTCCTCGTCGCGCACCGGCGGCGCGGGCCGGCGCGATCGCTCCGGTGGGGCTTCGCGACGCACACCCGGATCGCGGCGTGACTCGCCCCGCGGCTCCCGCTCCGACGACTCGCGCGCACGCGGCGCCTCGTCCTCGAGGTCGTCGTCCTCGCGCACCTTGCGGCGCAGGCGCTCGACTTTCTCCAGCGCGTCACGCGCAGCCGCCTGTTCGGCCTCTTTCTTGTTGTGCCCGCGGCCCTCGCCGAGCGTGCGCTTGCCCACCATGACCTCGACCATGAAGTACTTGGAGTGGTCGGGGCCGTACTCGCTGCGAATGCGATACACGGGATGAGTGCGGAACGAATTCTGTACGTACTCTTGAAGATGGCTCTTGTAGTTCGTGTGGCGCTTGTCCGACGTGATGGCGTCGGACTCCGCCAGCAGGTGCTGATGGATGAACGTGCGGGACGCCTCGAACCCCTGGTCCAGGTAGACCGCGCCGATCACCGATTCGAACGCGTCGGCAAGGATGGACAGCCGCTGGCGGCCACCCGACTCCACCTCGGAGTGACTCATGAGCACGAAGCGGCCCAGGCCGATGCGCAGCGCTCGCCGCGACAGGATCGCCTTTGAAACGAGCAGGGACTTGGTCTTTGTGAGCTGCCCCTCGTGCTCGTCCGGGTGGCGGCGATAGAGGTACTCGCTCGTCACGAGTCCCAGAACCGAGTCGCCCAGGAACTCCAGGCGCTCGTTGGACTCGCGTGGGCCCTGCCCCGTGACGCTCAGGTAGGAGCGGTGGGTGAGCGCGAGCTTGAGCAGGGACAAGTCGCGGAATGGCAGTCCGAACTGGCGGCAGAACTCCGCCAGCACACGCGCTTCCTGCGCGCCCAGGGACTTCTCGCGCGAGGTCTCGCGCTTGGCGGCGAACAGCGAGGTGAGCCAGCTCCAGAACGAACGTCGCGGAGCGGCCACGGGCGCGGACTGCGGACGCGTGCGGCGACGGCCGCGGCCGCCCCGTCGACGACTGCGAGCCCTTACGACACCGCCCTCATCGCCAGTGACACGTTGTGACCGCCGAACCCAAAGGAGTTCGACATCACGGCCTTCAGTTTCATATTCCGGGCCGTGTTCGGAATCAGATCGAGGTCGCATTGGGGATCCGGTGTTTCGAGATTGATGGTAGGTGGGACGATCCCCCGCTCTAGGACCAGCGCGCATACCACGGCTTCGAGGCCGCCGGCTGCGCCGAGCAGGTGTCCGGTCATGGACTTGGTGGAACCCATGCACAGGCGCCGCGCGTGGTCGGCGAACACCGCCTTTACCGCGGTCACCTCGATGGGGTCCCCGGCCGGCGTGGAAGTGCCATGGGCGTTGATGTAGCCCACCTCGCCCGGTGCCATGGCGGCGTCCGCGAGCGCGCGCTGCATGGCGCGCGCCGCGCCTTCGCCGTCCACGCACGGGGCGGTCATGTGGTAGGCATCGCCCGAGGCGCCATACCCGGCCAGCTCGCAGATCAACGTGGCGCCGCGAGCTTTCGCGTGCGCCTCCGTCTCCAGGACGAGTATTCCGGCCCCTTCGCCGATCACGAACCCGTCCCGTCCGACATCGAACGGGCGGCTCGCGTGCTGGGGATCGTCGTTTCGAGTTGAGAGTGCACGCATGCTGCCGAAGCCGGCCACCGCCATGGGTGTGATCGTGGATTCGGCCCCTCCCGCGAGGATCACGTCGGCATCACCGGCGCGCAGCAGTCGCAGCGCCTCGCCGATGGCATTCGCGCCCGAGGCGCAGGCCGAGACCGTGCCGAAGTTCGGGCCCTTCAAGCCGAACGTGATCGACACCTGCCCCGCCGCCATATCCGAGATCATCATGGGGATGAAGAACGGGCTGACGCGCCGGTGGCCCTTCTGGAGGAGGTTCGTGTGCTGTTCCTCGAACGTCTCCATGCCACCGATGCCACTGCCGACGATGACGCCGATCCGCTCGGCATCGGGGCGATGCTCCCCGAGCCCGGCCGATCGCAACGCCTCGTGCGAGGCCACGACCGCGAACTGGACGAAGCGATCCATCCGCTTCGCGTCCTTGCGGTCGAGAATGCCATCGAGCGAGAAGTCCTTCACTTCGCACGCGAAACGCGTCTCGTAATCGGACGCGTCGAAACGCGTGATCGGTCCCGCGCCGGACTTCCCGTCGACCAGATTCCGCCAGCAGTCCTCGACATTGTTCCCGACCGGCGAGACGACTCCCACGCCGGTCACGAACACCCGGGGGCTATTGCCGTTCATGCGTCGCAACTCTCCTTATGGGGTTGCGGAGCGTGGGCGTGTCCCCGCGCCGGCCCGACCGCCCACGGCGGTGGCGGCGCGGGACCCCAGCGCTCCGTTGCTGCTCCGCGTCTTACTTGCCCGCGTGCTGCTGCAGGTAGTTCATCGCGTCACCCACGGTCTTGAGCTTGTCGGCGTCCTCGTCCGGGATGTCCAACCCGAACTCTTCTTCCAGCGCCATCACCAACTCGACGATGTCGAGCGAGTCCGCGCCAAGGTCCTCGATGAATTTTGCCTCGGGCTGGAGTTGCTTCATGTCGACTTCCAGCTCCTTGGCGATGATCTCCTTGACCTTGCTCTCATCGAAGGCTGCCATGTTGGATTCACCTCCTGTGTTGGGGGATTCGTGGACTTCCTTCACTCCATGACCATGCCGCCGTCCACCGTCCAGGTCTGGCCGGTGACGTAGCCGGCTCGAGGCGACGCCAGGAACGCGATCACCTCCGCCACATCCTCGGGCGTGCCGAGACGGCCGAGGGGAATGCGGGACTTGAGGTCGCCCTGCGCGGCCTCGGGCAACTGCGCGGTCATCTCGGTCGCGATGAAGCCGGGGCACACCGCATTCACCGTGATCGCGCGCGACGCCAATTCGCGCGCCAATGCCTTGGTGAGTCCGAGCAGCCCGGCCTTGCTGGCGCAATAGTTCGCCTGGCCGGCGTTGCCCATGAGCCCGACCACGGACGACACGTTCACGATGCGGCCATAGCGCGCCTTCATCATGGAGCGTGCCACCGCGCGCGAACAGCGGAACGCGCCCGTCAGGTTGGTGTCGATCACCTGGCTCCACTGCTCGTCGGTCATGCGCATGAACAGTCCGTCTCGCGTGAGCCCGGCGTTGTTCACCAGGATGTCCACGCGACCGAGTTGCTCGAGCGCGGAACCGAACGCAGAGTCCACACTGTCGCTCTGCGTGATGTCGGCCGCGAATGCCTGCGCCTTGCCGCTCAGGTCCCGGATCGCCGCGGCGGCCTCCTCGGCCCGCGCGCCGTTGCGTGCGAAGATCGCCACCGCGGCGCCGCGCGCGGCCAGCGTGCGCGACACGGCGAGTCCGATGCCCGTGGCGCCGCCCGTCACGAAGGCCACCTGGCCCTCGAGCTCTCGTGCCGCGATCCCGGCCGGGTCCATGCGCGTCTCGGTCATGCGCCCTCCCTCATGCTCCCCGTCCCGCCCCGGCGAGCGCGGTGCGCGTCACGGCGAGGCTGTCCGAGTCTTCCACGTTCCAGCTGCTCGCGGCGGGATCGATGGTGCGCAGCAGGCCGCGCAG
>JANNKI010000519.1:0-10297 GCA_031396225.1 bacterium
GCTGCACGCCGCCGCGTGTGCCCGCGTGGCGGGTGGTGCCGTCCAGAGGGACGCGGACCTGCCAGTAGGTGAACGCAGCCACGCACGCGGCGAGAACCATGGCGACCAGCCACAGCCGCACGCCCATGTCGGCGACGCGGCGAGCGACGAGGCGGCCGGCGAGGGCACGGAACGCGTGGGTCTGGTCGGGTGTGGGGCGAGGCATGCGGTGAGTAAGCATAGCGGATTCCGCGGCCGGGACTGTCCGCGCTTTGCCACGGCCGCGCCGCCGATGGCACTCTGCAGCCATGCCCAACCCCTCCGCGGCGGTGTGGTCCCCGTGTTACGGCTGTGACATCGGCACGCACGTGTTCCCGACCACCAAGTACGAGGCCGTGTATCGCGACCTGGTGGCCTCCGGCCACCTGGACGGCAGCCTCGACCTGGCGCCGCCTCCGGTCACCCGCGCGCTGCTGGAGCAGGCGCACGAGGCCGCCTACCTGGACGACCTCGAGGCCCTGCGCTGGACCCCGCGCACGCAGTACAGCGAGTTGCCGCTCACGCGCCAGGTCGTGGACGCGTTCGCGCTCGCCGCCTCGGGTAGCGCTCAGGCGGCGCGACTGGCGCTCAAGTTCGGCGCGGCCGCGCACCTGGGCGGCGGCCTGCACCACGCCTACGCCGGCCATGCCGAGGGATTCTGCTACCTGAACGACCTGGCCGTGGCCGCGCGCGCGATGCTCGCGGAGCGACTCGTGCGCCGCGTCGCGGTGGTGGATCTCGACGTGCACCAGGGGAACGGCACCGCGAACATCTTCCGCGATGAGCCCGCGGTGTTCACGCTGTCGGTGCACCAGGAGAGCAACTATCCGGTGCCGAAGGAACGCGGCGACCTGGACGTGGGGCTTGACGACTGCACCGGCGACGAGGATTACCTCGCCGCGCTCGCGCCAGCGCTCGAGCGCGTGTGGGCCTTCGCGCCGGATCTTGTGCTCTACCAGGCCGGGGCCGATCCGTTCCACGACGACCAACTCGGGGGGCTCGCACTCACGTTCGCTGGCATGGAGGCACGCGACCGCGCCGTGATCGACGGCTGCGCCGAGCGCGTTATCCCCGTGGCGATCACGCTGGGCGGTGGCTACGCGCGACGCCTCGAGGACACGGTCCGGCTGCACGCCACCACGAGCCGGCTGGCGCTCGCGCGGGCGAGCCACGAGGTGCGCGCGTGATCCGCGTGTGGATCGCCGACGACTCCGGCGCGCGTCCGGGCACGCTCGACGACGCGCATCGCGTGGTGCGCGACGGCAGCGCGAACGCGTGGATCGATTTCGAGGGCGAGGACGAAGCCGTGGTGCGCGAGGCGCTCGCGCCGTGCGGCGTGCACCCGCTGGTGGTGGAGGACCTCGTCATGCAGGTCAACCGCCCCAAGCTCGACGACTACGGCGACTATGTCTACGTGGTGGTCCACTCCGCGCGCTGGGAAGCCTTGGACGACCGCCCCAGCCTGCGCGAAGTGGACATCGTGGTGGGGCGGAACTGGATCGTCACCTACCACGACGGCGCCACGCGTTCCGTGGCCACGGCCGCCGAGATACTGCCCAAGCGACCGGCGCTGCTGGCCAAGAGCCCCGCGCAACTCATGCACTTCCTGCTCGATGTCCTGGTGGACCACTACCTGCCGCTCGTGGATCGGTTGACGGAGGACGTGGACCGGCTCGAGGAGGAGGTGTTCACCGACTCCACCACGGCGATGCACGCGCGCATCCTGCGCATCAAGCGCGGCATCGGCGCGTTGCGCCGCATCGTCGGACCGCAGCGCGACACCATGCTGTCGCTCACGCGCGACGAGCTTCGCCAGGTGCCCGCGGAGCTGCGGCCCTACCTGCGCGACGTGTACGACCGGCTCGCGCGCGTGGCCGACATGCTGGACTCGTTCCGCGACGAGAGTGCTTCGGTGCTGGAGCTCTACTTGTCGGCGTCGTCGAACCGATTGAACCAGGTGATCAAGCGCCTCACCGTGATCGCCACCATCGGCCTGCCGCTCACGGTGGTCACCAGCTACTACGGAATGAATTTCAAGCTACCCGAGTACGAATGGGCCCACAGCGAGTGGTACGCGCTGGGGCTCATGGTCGCGACGGGACTCGTCACCTGGCTGTTCCTGCGCGCCCGGCGCTGGGACTGACCCGTCGGCCGAACCGAAGCCGGACTCACGCACTCGTGATGGGGAATGCTCACCTGCTCGCTGCGCGGCGCCCCCGAACCAGCGGTGTGCAATACTGCGGAACTTCTGCATCGGCATGGGGTGCGCGATGACTCACTTGCGATGAGCCCGGGCTATCACTGGATCACCGTCGGGGCCGGCCAGCACGCGTTCCTGCGGAGGGTGTTCGCCTCGCTGGGTGTGCGGCGGCTGCGGGTGTTCATCGAGTCGTCGGTCGCCGCGGTGAATTTCGATCGGGCCCACGCGGGTGGCCTGGTCATGGCGCTCGGGGAGTGCTCGGGTCGCACGGTCGCGATCGTGTGGAGCGATTTCCGGGTCGACACCGGCTGCTTCAACCACGCCAACTCGCGTCGCTTCTCCGCCTTCCTGCGCCACCTGCGGCGGAAGGACGGCGAGGGGCCCCCGCTGCTGTACGTCGTGAGCTCCGCCGGCGTAAGCCTGATGCAGGGGCGGGCGCTGTTCGTGGATGCGTTCCAGATCTGGCCAGAGCTGCGCGCGTACGCGAGCGAGCACCTCGTCCTGACGTGCGCGGTGGGCAAGTGCCTCGGCCTGGCCGCGGTCCTCTTCGGGCTGGGGCACTATCGAATGGCCGTGACCGGGCGCACGCACGTCAATCTGACGGGCCCCGAGGTCATCCAGCTGTTCTTCGGCGAGGGGGTCGATTTCGAGCGCCAGGCGGCGGCCGAGGCGATCCACGAACACAACGACCTCGTCCACGAACTGGTGCCGACGGTGGAGGCGGCGTTCGACCGGTGGATGGGGTTGCTCGCGCCACGACCGCTCGCCGCTCGGGCAGCGCACGAGGCGGATGCGGCGACGGCCGAGTTGCTCGGCTCGTTTCTCGACGGGCCGCCACAGGAGCTCGTGCCCGGCTGGTGCGAGAGCCTGCGCCTGTTCCTCGGCACGCGGCGGGGACGGCCGCTCGGGATCCTCATCAACCCGCCACGCCGGTCGAACAACCTGATCACGGTGCGCACACTCGAGAAGTACGCGGCCGGCCTCGACTTGTTCGCCGCGATGCGCGTTCCGATCGTGAGCTTCCTCGACTCGCCGGGGGTGGATCCGAGAATCGACCAGAGCAATGCGAACAACATCCGCAAGATGCTCTGGGTCGGCGGAAAGATCATCGACTATCCGCACGGATCCATGGGTGTCGTCATCGGGCGTTGCTTTGGCGGTGCTTCCACACTGTGCATTCCGAAGATCTTCGGCGCACGGCGTGCGCTCGCGCTGCGCGGCAGCGTTGTCGGCGTGATGCAGAAGGAGATCATCGACAAGGTGCTCGGCCAGAGCCCGCGGCTGCGCGAGCAGTGGCGGCGGGCGGCGGCGGCGCAGGGTCCGGGCCTTGAGGACCTGCTGGAATCGGGCGCGCTCGACGCCGTCATCGACCCGGACGAACTGCCGGGCGAGATCGACCGGCTTCTGGCGCCACGCGACACGCCGTCAAGGCGGCGCAGGCCGCTCGGCGGGCGGGACGCCGCGTCCCGCGCACGGAAGCGCGCCAGGTGAGGGCCGCCATCGCGGGGACGGGCCACTACGTGCCCGGCGCGCCGATCACCAACGAAGAGTTGATCGCCCGGTACGGTCTGCGGATCAAGCCGGGGTTCGTCCACCGCAGCATCGGTGTCGAGACTCGCCACTTCGCCGCGAGCGACCAGGCCACGAGCGATCTCGCCACCGAGGCGGGCGCGCGCGCGATCGCGGCGAGCGGGCTTCCCGCGGCGGCGATCCGCCGCGTCATCCTCGCCACCGTCTCCGGCGACTACCCCACGCCCGCGAGCGCCTGCCTCGTCCAGCGCAAGCTCGGCATCCCGGGTGCTGCCGCGATCGACATCGTGGGCGCGTGCTCCGGCTTCCTGCAGGCGCTCGACCTCGGTGCACGCTGCGTGGCCACGGGCGAGGGCCCGGTGCTGGTGATCGGGGCCGACATCCGGTCGCGGCAGCTGAACTTCACGGACCTGCGCACGGTGTTCCTGTACGGCGACGGAGCGGGGGCGGTGGTGCTCGTGCCCGGCGAGGGAGAAGAGGGTGTGCACCACTCGATCCTGGTCGCCGATGGCCGCGGGGCCGAAGCGGTTTACATCCCCGCGGGCGGGTCGCGCGAGCCCCTCACGCCGGACGGCCTCGCGCGCCATCGCGGCTCGATCACCATGCCCGACGGGCGCCGCGTCGCGGAGTCGGCTCGTGCGGGCTACCGGCTGCTTGCGGATCGCCTCGTCGCCGAGACGCGGGTGCCGCTGGCCGAGATCGGGTTCTTCTGTGTGCACCAGCCCAACCTGTTCCTCGTGCGGCGGATCCTCCAGGACCTTGGCATCCCCGAGGAGAAGTCGTGGATCAACTTTCCCCGGTACGCGAACACGACGTCCGCCTCGGTGGCCATCGCGCTCGCCGAGGCCGCAGCGGCCGGGAAGCTGTTGCCGGGGAGCTGGCTCTGCCTGGGCGCGGTGGGGGCGGGCTTCGCCGGGGCGATCCAACTCGTGCGCTGGGGGACGCGGTGATCCTCGTCACCGGGGCGAGCGAGGGCATCGGCCTCGAATGTGCGAGGGCCCTGCTCGAACGGACGGACACGGCCGTGCTCGTGACCGGCCGGGACGCCGAGAAACTGGAGCGGGCACGCGAGGGGCTCCCGGAGCGGCAGCGGGAGCGATTCCGGACGCACGTCTGCGACCAGGGCGACGCGCGCGCCGTCGGGGAACTGATCGAGCTCCTGACCCCACCCAGCGCAGTGCTCGAGGGCGCCATCCTCACGGTCGGCGTGAACCCGATCTACAGCGACCGCCCGCGCAGGCTCCACGCGCTGGACGCCGCGACGATCGAGAACACCATCCGGACCAACTGCACGCACACCGTGCGCATCGCGGCCGCGGTCCTCGGCCGGGTGCGTCGCCAACGCGCGGGCACGCTGATCTGGATCGGTTCCCGTGCCGCGCGGACCGGTATGCCCGGCGCGGCGCTCTACGGTGCGACGAAGTCTTTTCTTTCCGGACTCGCCGTTGCGGCTCACCGCGAGTACGCGCGCGGCGGCGTGCGGGTGCATCTGCTGCATCCGGGCGTGGTGCGCACGCCGCGGACGCGCGCGGTGGCTGACGCGTTCGCCGCGAAGCACGGCATGGTCGTCGCCGAATCGGCCGACGTCGCGCGCCGCGTCGTGGACGTGTTCCTTGCCGGCGATGCGGCGGTGGTGGAGATGGACGTGTGATCGCGCTCGAAGTGCTGTGGTGGCTGGGCTGGATCTACTTCGCGGCCTGGACGGCGCTGCCGCTGGTCCTGGTCGGCGTCCTCGGGCCCGTGCTCGGCGGCGTGGCGTGGGCGCTGCTGGCGCCGTGGTCCGCGCGGCTCGGCATGGCGACAGCGCATCGGCTGTTGCCGCCGAGCGAGGAGGGGACGTTCCGGATGTTCGCGGACCGCGGCAGCATGCGGTGGGCGCTCAAGGGGTGGGCGCCGGCGGTGTACCTCACCGTGTTCCAACCGGTGTTCTTCTTGAGCCCCATGTTCCAGCGGATCACGCTTCGGGTATTCGGGGCGCAGTTCGCGAAAGGCGCTCAGGTGACGACGCGAACCAGCCTGCGCGAGCCACACCTGATCGAGATCGGCCGCGACAGCCTCGTGGGCGAGTACGTGCACCTGGCGTGCTCCTATCAGCCGCGGCCGGGAACACTGGTCGTCGCGCGGATCCGGATCGGCGATGGCGTGCTGGTCGGGGCGCACAGCGTGCTGGGTGCGGGCTGCCGCATCGGCTCGCGCACCATTGTCGAGGCCGCCGTTGGGATCGGCGCTCACACCGTGATCGGGGAGGACTCTCGCATCGGCGCGGACACCTCGATCTGCAACGGGGTGCGCGTGGGCAACCGCGTGCGGATCGGCAAGTCATGCCTCATCGCGTTCGGCGCCGAGATCCCTGACGACGCACGTCTGCGAGACGGCACCGTGTGGCCGGCGGGGACCGCGCATCCGACATCGCCCGGGACCGGGACCGACCCTTGATCGCGAGCGCGCTGTTCCGGCACCGGTACCGTCGCTTCATCGCGGCCTGCGACACCCCGTTGCCAGCCCAGGCGGCCCGGCTGCGCGCCATCCTTGGCCAGGCTCAACGCACGGGGATCGGTCGTCGCTGCGGGTTCGACCGCCTGAGCCGCATCCGGGACGACGTTGAACTGGTGCGGGCTTTTCAGGAAGCGGTCCCGCTGCGCACCCACGCCGAGATGCGCGAGGACCTGGATGCGGTCTACGAAGGCGATTGGCAACGCTTGTGCCCCAGCCGGCCGATCTTCTTCGCGATGACCGCCGGGTCCACGGGCCGGTTCAAGTATCTCCCGATCACCGCCGAGTTCCGCAGCGAGTTGCGCGAGGGGGCGCTCGTCTTCAACGGCGCGCTGGAGACCCAATATCCCGCGGTGCGAGCCCTCAAGCTGCAGTTCCTCGTGGGGTCCGCCGAAGGCGGCCAGTCGCCCACGGGCATCCCGCAGGGATTCGCCTCGGGATTCAACTACAAGAACTTTCCGTGGCTCGTCCGCCGCCGCTTCATCGTGCCGTACTGGGTCTTCACGATCGACGATGCGGAAGAGCGCAACTACGCCGCGGGGCGCATCCTCGTCGCCGAGCGGCGGATGGGCGCACTCTGCGCCATCTCTCCCGTCAACCTGATCAACCTGCGGCAAGCGCTGGAGCGTCAGGCGGAGCGCCTCTGCGATGATGTCGCGACCGGTACGCTCGACGCGCGTGGTCCCTCGGCGCTGCGCGGATCGTTCCGCACCCGGCCCGACCCGGCGCTCGCCGATGCGTTGCGCACGGCGTTGCGGCGGAAGGGGGCGCTGCCGACGCGGCTGCTGTTCCCGGCGTTGGAGGTGCTCGTGTGCTGGCAGGGTGGAAACATGGGCTACTCTCTGGACGCGCTCGATGCGGCGTTCGAAATGGACCGGCACTTCGAGTTCGCCATCTCGGCGAGCGAGGGCGTGTTCGCGATCCCCCACCGCGCCGATCGGGCGGGCGGGGTCCTGGCCATCACCTCCCACTTCCTGGAATTCCTCCCGGAGACCCACGCGACCTCCGGCCGTGCGTTGCCGTTGCGGGCCGACGAGCTGGAGATCGGCGCGGAATACCGGCTGGTCGTCACGAACGGCGGCGGGCTCCACCGCTACGACATGGAGGACATCGTCCGCGTCATCGAGGTCCTGGGTCGCACGCCGGTCATCGAGTTCGTCTCGAAGGCCGATCGGCGCGTGTCGGTGAGCAATGAGCGCATCACCGAACTCGACGTCACGCACGCGATGCAGGCGGCGAGTCGCGCCTGTGGTTTGTGGTTTCAGGAGTTCCTGTTCGTGCCGTGTTCCGACCGGCGGTACCGCGTGCTCGTCGACGGTGCCGAGTTCGCCGCTCCCGACTCGGGCCCACGGCGCGCGCTCTTGCCGGCGCTGACCGCGGAGCTCGAACGCCAGCTACAGGCCGCCGCCAAGGGCTACGCCTTCGAGCGCGAGGACGCTTTGCTGGACTCGCTCCACGTCCTCGTGACGGCGCCGGGCGCACTGGTGGAGCATCTGCGGCAGGCACAGGGGGCGCCGCCCATCCCGAGCGCCCAGATCAAGCCCGTGCGCCTGACGAACGCGTTCGATCTTCACCTGCGTTTCGCGATCGAGAGCACCCATGAGGCTTAGGCTGCCAGGCGTGCGGATCGTGGACGTGGACACCTGCGACTTCGGCCTGCTGCCAAGCTACGACACCACGCAACTGCTCCGGCTCGCCTGCCCGGACTCATGGGAGCGCTACCTGGACTCGGCGGTCTCTCGCCGGCTGATCGCGGATCTAGGTGTCGAGCGACGGCATCTGACGCACGTGCCCGGGCAGCCTCCCGACCCCGGTCGGCGCACCGCCCTCGACCTGGCGCGCTCCGCGGTCGAGCGCCTGGCCGGGCGGCGACCCGGCGCGCTCGACCGCTTGGACGCCCTGATCTTCGTCAGCACGTCCAATCCGAATCCGTGTAACTGCCAGGCTGCCTTGTTGGCCGGGCAACTCGGCATCGCGACCTCGTGCCTCGACCTCAAGTCCGGCTGCAGCGGCGGCGTGCTGGGCCTGGTTCAAGCTGCGTTGTTCATTCGTACGGGATGCGAGCGCGTCCTCGTGGTGATGGCGGAGAATCTCTCGCAACTGACGCCGACGGACGACCTGCGTGCGCTGCTGACCGTGGGGGACGGCGCGGCGTGCGTGCTGCTCGAACGGGGCGAGGGGCCCGGGTTCCTGAGCGTCGTGCACGGCACCGCACCGGAGTTCGCGGGTGCGATGGCGATGAAGACGCCGTTTCCGCCGGCACGCGCCGACGCTCGCTACGTCTACGAGATCTCCGACGCGATCGCGACACGGAAGTTCCTGCACGAGCGGTGGCGCACGTTGTTCCACGACAGCCTGGAACATGCCGGGATCTCGAGGACCGACCTCGCGCATTGCTTCCTGCATCAGACCCACGCAGCACAGGTGGACGCGCTGGAGCATGACCTTGGCCTCGACCCGGCGCGCGTCGTCCGGGTCGTGCACGATCACGGCAACATGGGATCGCCGACCTTTGCCGTGGCGATGGCCAGGGCATTCGCGGGCATCGCTCCAGGGCAACGCTACATGATCGAGGCCGTCGGGGGCGGACTGAGCTGGTGCGCGATCGTGGGCGAACACTCGTGACGATCACGACGCCGGAACGCTCGCGAATGACGCTGGCCCGGCTGCTCGTGCGACAGCGTGGCTGGATCGGGCTCCTCTGGGTCGTCGCCGCGTGCGTCTTCCTGCCTCAGGCCGGGCGCGTGGCGTCGGTGCTCGACGTGGGCGCGCGCATCCGCGGCAGCGAGTCCGCGGCGGTCGAGCGATTGCTCAGCGGTCCACTGGCGTCGTCGTACGCCCGTGTCGGCGTGCTCGTGGTCGGCGGGATCCCGTCGCCGGACGTCGCGGACGGAGCGGCAGCACTCCGCCGCATCGTCTGGCCGCTGTGGGAAGCCGAGCAGGTCGCCGGCGTCTTCTCGTACCTCGACCATCCCGACACGCTGTTCCTGGCGCCCGGCGGGCGCGGAACTTTCGTCCTCGTGGGGTTCGCCCCCGACATCGCAAAGCCCGACCAGTTGGTGCCACCGCTGCGCCGACTCACGACACGTCTCGCCGACAGCCTGCGTGCGGACTACCCCGCGTTGACGCTGCGCTGGACGGGCGAGGCCGCGCTGAACGTGGACCTGCGGCGCACGAGCAGCAGGGATGTCGCCTCCGCCGAACGTCGCGCGCTACCGCTGACGGCGCTGTTCCTGCTGTTCGCGTTCGGCGCGGTGGTCGCGGCGCTGATCCCCGTGCTCGCCGGCGCGCTCGCGATCACCATCACGCTGGGCGTGGCGGCGAGCGTGGCCCAGGTGTGGCCGATCTCGATCCTGCTGCAGAGCGTCGTGGTGATGCTTGGCCTCGGGCTGGGCATCGATTACGCGCTGTTGATGGTGAGCCGATTCCGCGAGGGCCTGGTGGCAGGAAGCTCCCCGGAAGTGGCGGCGGAGCAGGCCGCTCACCACGCGGGACACACGATCCTCCTCTCCGCCGCGGCCGTGGCCCTCGGGTTCACCGCGCTGCTCACCGTGCCGCTGAACGAGATGCGCGCGATCGCCGTCGGCGGCCTGCTCGTGGTCATCGTGTCGGCGCTGCTGGCGACGACGCTGCTCCCCGGCGTGCTGGCCGCGCTCGGGCCGCGCGTGGATTGGGGCCGCCTGCCGCGACGCGCCCCCCACGGGTCGGGGGCTGAGGCCTGGACCCGGTGGGGGCGGTGGGTGACGGCACGCCCGTGGACGGCGCTCCTGATC
Organism: bacterium; assembly: GCA_031396225.1. GTDB lineage: Bacteria > Eisenbacteria > RBG-16-71-46 > RBG-16-71-46 > RBG-16-71-46 > JAIOPA01. The sequence continues at coordinate 10,015 of JANNKI010000519.1, forward strand.
GGGGCGCTCCCGCTCGTGCTGCTCGCGGTCCAGGCTCCGCGGTTGCGGACCGGGCTGCCGCGGGGGGACTGGCTGCCGGCCTCGATGGAGTCCGCACGGGCGCTCGAGGACCTGCACGCGATGGGCCGCCGGGGCGTCGTGCAATCGGTGCGCGTGGTGGTCCAGTTCCCGGAGGCGGGCGCCGCGACCCGCGCCGAGGAGTGGGAGTCCCTCGCGCGGTTCGACGAGGCGCTACGGGCCGACCCACGGATCGAGCGCGTCCGTTCGGTGTTCGCCGTCGCCG
>JANNKI010000550.1:0-1510 GCA_031396225.1 bacterium
CGATTCAGCGTCTGCTCGGACACGGCTGTCTCTCCACCACAGCGCGCTACTTCCACCTCGCGCAGAAGCACTTGTCGGGCACCAACTCCCCGCTCGACCTGCTGGAACGACCTGACACAGTACACCGCTAGCGCGCCGTGGGCGCGCATCCGCACGGCGCGGATGCGGCAAGGGTAAAGCTCGAACTGGCCGAGGTCTTCGCACGCCACGGCGCGGCGTATCAAGCCACACACCACCTCGTTCCGGTACAGCACCGGGCGATGCGCGCGATTCAGGCGTGCCGCACCGAACGCCTCGGCGGCCATGTCGAGCGTTGCGATGCGTGCGGGCGGCTTCGCTACCACTACCACTCCTGCCGCAACCGGCATTGCCCGAAGTGCCAGACACTGGCGAAGGAACGCTGGCTCGCCGCCCGGCGCGCTGAACTCTTGCCGGTGCCGTACTTCCATCTGGTGTTTACGCTGCCCCATGAACTGAACGCCTTGGCACAGGGCAATCCCCGGGCGATCTACACCCTGCTGTTCCAAAGTGTCTCGGCAACGCTAATCGAGTTCGGCGCGAACCCGCGCTGGCTCGGCGGCGAGATTGCCGCATCGCTGGTGCTGCACACCTGGGGCCAGACCCTCTCCCAGCATCTGCACCTGCACTGCCTCGTCGCCGACGGCGCACTCGCCCCCGATGGGCATTGGATCAGTTCGCGTCGCGGGTTCCTGTTTCCCGTGACCGCACTCTCGCCGGTGTTTCGCGGCAAGTTTCTCACAGGCCTCAAGCTACTGTTTAGCGCGGGCACGCTCAAACTCGCCGCATCGAGCGCGCCGCTCGCCGATACCACCGCGCAGCACCGTCTGTTCAATACGCTCTACGAGAAACCCTGGGTGGTCTACGCCAAGCGTCCGTTCGCCGGCCCCACGCAGGTGCTCGACTACCTTGGCCGCTATACCCACCGCGTGGCGATCTCCAACCACCGGCTGGTGAACCTCAAAGACGATGAGGTCCGTTTCCGCTATAAAGACTACGCTCACGCCAACCGGCGCAAAGTGCTCTCGCTCGAACCGGCCGAGTTCATCCGCCGCTTCCTGCTGCACATCCTGCCCCCGGGCTTCATGCGCATCCGCCATTACGGCATTCTCGCCAACCGCACCAAGCGCGAGAAACTCGCACAGGCGCGCACGGCGCTCGGTACTGCGCCCCCACCGCAGCCGCCGGAGCCCGAATCCGTTGCAGCGTTCTGGCTGCGCGTGGCCTCCCTCGATATCCATCACTGCCCGCACTGCAAAGCCGGGCGCATGATCGTGATCGGCTCGATCAGCGCATCGCGCGCGCGTGCACCGCCTCCGCCGCCGTTGTGAGCACCCTTATTGCCCTCCGTACCGCACCCGCCTGCCGGCCTCTCGCCCCGCCACGGCCGCGCTCGTGCCGGCCACCGCCGTTGACCCTTGAACGCGCATCTGTCATAGTGATTTCGTCCATCGACCAACCCTGCCGACCCCGTGACGATGCACATGCGCTG
>JANNKI010000579.1:0-5549 GCA_031396225.1 bacterium
TGTCGGCAAGCACTTCACGATCGTAGGGCGACACGATCCACGCCCGCTCCAGTTCGCGCGCCGCGCCCGTGAACGGCGACAGTACCAGCGCGCCGTCCAGGTCGGGCGACGCCGCCACGTACTCCTTGGCCACCAGGTTCATGCCGTCGTGCAGCGATGTGACCGTGCACAGGTCCGCCAGCCGGTAGTACGGGACCAACTCGTGGAAGTCGAGATGGCCCTCGATGAGCGCCACCGTCGAACCGCCGGCGCGCGGGAAGCGCTCGTTCAGCTTTCGCGTCCAGTCCCGCACGTTCTCGCCCACGGCACGGTACTCCGGCAGCTCGATACGTGAGGGCACGCCGATCTGGATGAACGCGAGCCGGCCTTGCCACTCGGGGTACTTCTCCAGCAATCGCTCGATCGCGGCGAACCGCTCGGGCAACCCCTTCGTGTAATCGAGCCGGTCCACGCCCAGGATGACCTTGCAGCCCTCGAGCCCGAGCCGATGCCGGATGCCCTCGGCGGCGCGCACGGTCTCGGGCGCCTCGGCGAGCGCCCCCAATTCCTCAGCGTCCACGCTGATGGCGAATGGGCGCACCCACGTGCGGCGCGGCCCGCGGTCCACCGCCATGCGCTCGAGATCCACGCGGGCCTCCAGCGTCTCCGACACGGTGTCGAGGAAGTTGAGCGCGTGCCTGCGGATGTGAAATCCGAGCACGTCGTTCGCGAGCATCCCCTCGAGCAGCTCGTGGCCCCACGGCAGCACTCGGAATGTCTCCGGGTTCGGCCACGGGATGTGCCAGAACAGCGCCACCTGGATGTCCGGCCGTGCCTCCTTGATGTAGCGGGCGGCGAGCGCCAGGTGATAGTCCTGGATGAACACCAGTGCGGGCCGATCGCCCGCCTCGGCGATCGCGGCCGCCGCGAAGCGGCGATTCACGGCTCGATAGTGCTCCCAGTCCGACAACTCGAAACGCGGGCGCACGTACACCACGTGGCACAGGGGCCACAGCGCGCTGTTCGCGAAGCCGGAGTAATAGCCCGCCTGTTCCTCCGGCTCGAGCCACACGCGTCGCAGCATGTACTTGGGATTGCCGGGGGGGCACGCGACGCGGTCGTGCTGGTCCACGGCCTCGCGGTCGGCTTCGCCGCTGCCGTGCGCGACCCACACACCGCCCAGCGCCTGCATGACCGCGTCCAGCGCCACCGTGAGCCCGCCGGCGTTTCGGACCGCGCGCAGCGCGTCGCCGTCGTGGAAGTGCGAGTAAGGCTCGCGATTGGAGATCACGATCAACCGGCGGTTGGGCATGTGCGCCCGCGCCCACTGCGCCACCGTCTCGCGCGTGGTGCGCGGCGGACCGTCGTTCCGCTGCCGCACGCGGTTCGCGGCTCGAGCCAATGCTGATCGCGCCCGGTCCAAGCCTTGCAAGCGGCACCTCCGCAGTTGAGGCGGAAACTGGCCGTGAGCACGAAGCCATGCTCACGGGTCGGCCGGCCCGCGACATGCGACGGTTGACAGCCCCGGCAGGCTATTGAAAATAGGCTCACCCGGTCCACCCTAATATGGAGAAGGTCATGGACCTGATAGGTCCGGCGGCACCCTTGCACCCGCTCGAGGGGATCCCGCTCCGGCTGTGGCGAGCCGTGTCGCTCGCTCCGCACCGGTTGCTGATGCTGGACCACGACGGCACGCTTGCGCTGCTCCAGGCGGTGCGTGCGGATGCGATACCGCCGCCTCGCACGCTTGAGCTCGTGGAGCGCATCGCCACGTCGGCGGGCACCGCCGTGGCGATCGTCTCGGGTCGCCCGGTGCATGAGCTCAAGGCCCTCGTGGGCCCGCTGCCCTTGACGCTCGTGGGAGAACACGGCTGGGAGTCGTGCGACCTGAGCGGGCGAGTGGCGCGCTACGCGCTGCCCGAGGGGGCAGCGGCGCAACTGGAGCACGCCGAGGAGCTGGCGCGGCATGCCGGGCTCGAGAGCTATCTCGAGTGCAAGCGCTCGAGCCTCGCGGTGCACACGCGCGGGCTCGAGCGCGCCGCAGCCCACGACGTCGAAGCCGTCGCAACGCGCGTGTGGGACGCCGAGCGGGTGGGGCGCTCGATGCGACTCGTGCGCTTCGATGGCGGTCTCGAGCTGCGCTTGCTGGGGCACGACAAGGGCAGCGCGGTGGCACAGCTGCTCGAGCGCGAGCGCCCCGGCACACTCGCGGTCTACCTGGGCGACGACCTGACCGACGAGGACGCATTCGAGGCCGTGCGAGACCTCGGGTTCGGCGTGCGCGTGGGCGCGCCGGACCGACCCACGGTCGCCACGGGCTGGCTCGCGGGTCCCGGTGAAGTGGCTGCCTTCCTCGAGGAATGGCTCCGGATCTCCACCGCGACGTCGCCGCATCCGGGCTGAGCGCGCGCTACTCCTCGGCGCGCATCCCGAGCTGGCGAAGCTTCTTGTAGAGATGGCTCCGCTCGAGCCCCAGTCTCGATGCGGCGCGCGTCATGTTGCCGCCCTCGGCCGCGAGCGCGGCCACGATGTGCCGGCGCTCGAACTCCCGCACGGCCTCCGCGAGCGGCGCGGGGGCGTCCACTTCGGTCGCCGCAGCGCTTGCAGCACTCACCGGCAACACCGTCGCCACCTGTTCGGCTCCGATCCGGGCGCCGGGATTCATGATGACCAGTCGCTCCACCAGGTTCCGCAGCTCGCGCACGTTGCCGGGGAACGCGTAGCGCCCGAGGGACTCGAGCGCGCCCGCGCTGAACGTGGGCGCGCGCCTTCCCGTTTCGCCGGCGTGGGCGGCGAGGAAGTGCTCCACCAGCGCCGCGACATCCGAAACACGCTCGCGCAGCGCCGGCACGTGGATGGGGATCACGGCGAGCCGGAAGTAGAGGTCCTCGCGGAACGTGTTCGACGCCATGACGGACTTGAGATCGCGATTGGTGGCCGCGACCACGCGTACGTCCACTCGGATGCTGCGGCTGCCTCCGACGCGCGTGAGCTCGGACTCTTGAAGTACGCGCAACAGCTTGGTCTGCGCGCGCGCGCTCAGGTCGGCGACCTCGTCCAGCAGCAGCGTGCCGCCATGCGCCTCCTCGAAACGTCCCCTGCGCGACTGGGTGGCGCCGGTGAACGAGCCCTTCTCGTGCCCGAACAGCTCCGACTCGAACAGCTCCTCGGGAATGGCCGAGCAGTTCACGGCCACGAACGGCATGGCGCGGCGCGAGCTGGCCTCGTGCAGCGCCCGCGCCACCAGTTCCTTGCCGGTGCCGTTCTCGCCCGAGAGCAGGACGCGCGCGGGCGAAGGTCCGGCCAGCGCGATCTCGCCGAGCAGACGCCGCATCGCGGGGGAGTCGCCCACCAGCGCGGTGGCCCACGGCGCCCGCAGTCGCTGGTTCTCGGATGCGAGCGCCCGTGACGCCGAGGCGTTGCGCAGCATCACGAGCAGCCGCTCGAGCGACAGCGGCTTCTCGAGGAAGTCGTAGGCGCCCAGCTGCGTGGCTCGCACCGCGGTCTCCACGTCCGCGTGGCCGCTCATCATGATGACGGTGGTGTCCGGCGAGTCTTCACGGATCGTGGCCAACAGGTCGAGCCCGTTCTCGCCCGGGAACCACACGTCGAGCAGCACCAGGTCGTAGGCCTCGCGCAGCAGCGCGCGCGCGCCGGCCACGCTGGCGGCATCCTCCACCTGGTAGCCCTCACGCGAGAGCACGCCCTTGAGCGTCGCGCGGATGTTGGCCTCGTCGTCCACGATGAGGATGCTGGGCATGCTCATGCCTCCGCTGGGAGCGGGAGTCGGATCACGAACGTGGTGCCGCGCCCCGGCGCGCTGTCCACCAGCAGCGTGCCGCCGTGGTCCGACACGATGCGTTCGACCAGTGTGAGTCCCAGCCCACTGCCGTGCGCCTTGGTCGTGAATCCCGGCACGAACAACTGGGCGCGCTCCTCCTCGGTGAGGCCGGGGCCCTGGTCGCTGACCGACAAGCGCAGCACGTCGCCCTCTGCGACCGCCTGAAGCCGCACGCGTCCTCCGGACGCGGCAGTGGCATCGAGCGCGTTCTGCGCCAGGTTCAGGAGTGCCCGGCGCAGCTGGTCACGATCGGCCACCACGAGCAGCGCGCCGGGCGGCGCGCTCCACGAGAGCCGGCCGGCCTCGACATCATGTGCGTGCAGCGCCCCGAGGTCGCGCAGCAGCTCGCCGGCGTCGAACTTGGACAGCCGCGGCGCGGGGAAGCGCCCCAGCTCGCCGAACTCGTGCAGCAACAGCTTCAGGCGTTGCACCTCCTCGGCCACGGTGCGCACCGCCTCATCGAGCGTGGAGCCGAAATCCGGGTGGCCCTGCTCGTAGGAACGCTTGAGGCCCGCCACCGATAGCGCGATCGGGGTGAGCGGATTCTTGATCTCGTGCGCCACCCGGCGCGCCATCTGTCCGTAGGCCGCCTGCCGTTCGCTGGCGCGCAGGTTCTCGCGGTAGCGTCCCAGGTCCGTGCGCATGCGTTCGAGCGCGTCCACCAGCGTCTGCAGCTCGCGCACGCTCTCCATGGCCAGGGGCTCGTCCCACTCGCCACGCGAGATGCGCTCGGAGAACCCCGCCAAGCGCACGACCGGCCGCGTCACCTGATGCGACCACACGATGCCGAGCACCACGGCGAGCAACACGCCCAGTCCGCCCAGCGCGAGCGCGGTGGAGCGCAGCACGGCGATGGCATCGTCCGCTGGGGTGGTGGGAGCGAGTGCGGTGAGTCGCGCGGCGGGCTCGATCGCGCGGCTCACGCCATTCGCCTCAACGTTCAGCTGGGCCTCGCGCGTGAAGTACGAGCGGCCCTCCAGCCGTACGCGGCCCACGCTCGAATCCGCCGGGCGCGGCTGCGGCGCGAGCGTGCCGTGGAGCGTGGTGGCGAGCACACGCCCGTGGCCGTCGCGCAGCACGAGGTCCAGGCCACTCGTGCGCTGGAGCCGCGACAGGAACAACGAGTCCAGCCGCACCCCGCCGCGCACGAACCCGGCCGACTGTTCTGCGTAGGGGATCACCGCGCGCGCATCGAGCGCGAGTGCGGCGTGGCCCGCCAGAGGCACCACCGCGAGACCGCTGTCGGTCGTGGCGGGGAGCGCACGTGCCTCGACCGGCGCGCCGAACGCGAGCGGCGCCAGGCTCGCGTCGGCGACCACGTTGCCGAGCGTGTCGGTCACGGCCAGGTAGTCGAGCCCCAACAGGAAGCGCTGGTCCTCGAGATAGCGCCCCAGCTCCAGGTCACCCGCGGGCTCGACGAGGTGGAGCCGCTTCAACTGCGGATCGCGCGCCAGGAGCCGCAGCCGCGCCACGAGGCGCACGCCGTCAGCGGCGAGTTCCCCCTGCACCACGCCGATCGCCGACTCGAGCCGCGTGGCAGCCTGCGTGCGCATGGTGTGCTGGATGCGCTGCTCCAGGAGCAGCATGGCCAATGTGAGCGGCAGCACCGCCACAAGTGAGAAGCCGGCGATCAGCCGGGCGCGCAATGAGTTCATGGCGCGCGACCTTCGCAGCGCAGCAGGTTGGCAAACGCATCCGCGCCACCCATGCGCGCCACCGCCGCGCGCAG
>JANNKI010000653.1:0-1787 GCA_031396225.1 bacterium
CACGAACGGCACCGTGACGAGCACTCCTTCGTAGTCCTCGCCGTCGGTGAGGACCGCCGAGACGTCGCAGGTGTCCGCTCGCGCCTCGGCCACCGTGAGCACCTCGGGCGTGGGCACCGTGCCGGCGCCGAGGGCCTCGACCTCGATGATGTTGGAGAACTCGGTCTCGCCGAAGAACTCCTGGACACCGCCGGTGAGGCGGTAGCGTTGGCCGGTCAGGAGCGTGGCCGGCGGAGCGAACGCCGCCACACCACCGCGCTCGATGTCGGTGCCGTCCATCATGTAGTAGATCGTGCCGTAGCGAGCACCCATCACACCAGCCATCGAGGCGCGCGTGCCGACGGGGCCCTGCGTGATCTGCCCGCCGGGGCCCGCGAAGCGCGAACGATCCACGCAGGGCGGCGTTGCCGACAGCGAGTCCGGGTTGGCGCGCTGGACCTCTTCCGCGGTGAGGATGCCGTTCACGAACGTGCTCGACTGCGGCGTCGTCATGGTCTGACCCGCCACCACGCCCGTCACGCCGTTCACGGTGATCGTCTCGAGGTCGCCATGCAAGAGGCCGTTCGTGATCGTCACGAGCACGGCGTCGGTGCCCTGCATGACCGCGGCGTCAATGGAGCCGAACGAGGCGAGCGAGTAGTTCGTGAGCGTGGTGGCCGAACCGGCCGTCACGTCACGGTCGAACTTCACCTTGATGATGTTGTCCGTGACCGGGTAGGCGTCCGTCATGTTCGGCGGGGTGTTGACCACGATGTCATTGCCGCTGCGCAGCATGATGCGATAGCCGCGCGCGTTCTGGTTGAGGATGCCCTGCACGCTAGAGATCGGCGTGCCCACGGGAGGCGGGGCGTAGGTGGTGAGCTTGTTGGCGTCGATGAACACGGTGTCGCTGGGCGCCGACGCGTTGATGACGAGGAAGTTCGGCGGGTTGTTCGTGCCTCCTAGGCCGCCCGTGAGCGACGTGCGCACCACGGTCATCGGGTCCGTGATCCTGACGAGGCAGCCTTCGTACTGCTCCGCGTCCGCGTAGAGAGGAAGCGTCGCGGCAAGCTCCTTGAGTTGCGTCGTGGTGCCCACGAAGAACGGCGGTAGCGCGTGGCCCGAGGAGACCTTGCGGAAAATGCCGTTCGGGGCGCCGAAGCAGGAGTTCGGCGCGAGCACCTGGGAGGCACCCTGGAACTCACCCGTCTTCATCCACTCCACCACGATCGAGTCGCCGATCGCGAAGTTGTAGGGGGACACCTTGGTGTTGACGCTGTGCGTGAAGACGTCAAGGCCGCTGTAGGGGCCGCCCTGCGAGTTCTGCAGGAAGAAGTCGAAGCCCGTGGCGATGGGGTCGAAGCCGATGATGATGCCGCCCAGGCCACCGCCGTAGGGGTTGTTGTAGGGAGGCGTGCGGCCGGGGATGTTGACGCGGGTCTCGCCAATCGTGTCGCCGACAGCCGGGTGGTCCACCGCGAGGATGTCCTGTATCTGCTTGATCGTCACGGAGTCCGGGTACGCCGCATTCGGCCAATTCGTGGCCGCCGCGACACCGGCCAGGGACATCAGTGAGGCGACTACCAAGAGACGGGTGAGCATCTTATGCATGAGAGATCCCCTCGTTGCAGTTGGACAGAAGGAACGGTGGAAGGCGATCAGGGGGTCGGAATAGCCTGCTGGCGGTGCCTCCTCGAGCGAGTGCGTCGAGCCTCACGGGGCAGCATGACGATGACCGATCACGGGGTGAAATGACCAGAGCTTGACCGCTCCGATGATACCAGTGCCACGGGACAAGTCTAATGAAT
>JANNKI010000602.1:0-9904 GCA_031396225.1 bacterium
CAAGCGCGAACGGAACGTTACTGCACAAATGTGCAGTAGTGCAAGAGGGAAATGGAAGGGGGGGGCACTCTGCCGGCTCTGGCCGCGCGGGTACTTCACGTACTGGAAGGCGACAAACTCTTCCTGACGGAGGCACCCGGGGGGTGTTTCAGGCTCACGCCCTACGATCCGAGCTTCGCGGAAACGATGGAAGTTGCGGAAGGTTTCATGAGCCGCTTCAAGAATGCCCTTCGTGAACTCGCGAAGTGAGGAAGGAACCGATCGCCGCCGCACGCTGCTCCTACGCCCACCGCATCCCCGCCCGCGCCAGCGGCAGCTCCCGAACCCGCCGCCCGCTCGCCGCGAAGATGGCGTTACAGAGCGCCGGGATCACGGGCGGTAGCGCGGGCTCGCCGAGGCCGGTGGGCGGGTTGTCGCTCACGAGGAAGTGCACGTCCACCGGCGGCGCCTGCGCGTGCCGGAGCAGCGCGTACTCGTGGAAGTTACCCTGCACGGTGCGGCCGCGCTCGATGGTGATCTCCTGGGCCATGGCCTGGCCCAGGCCGTCGAGCACCGAGCCCTGCGCCTGGTGCACGGCGTTCAACGGATTGATGATCGTGCTGCCGATGTCGCCCACCACCCACACGTTGTTCACGCGCACCGCGTCGCCCTCGACCTGTGCTTCGACCACCTCGGCGAAGTAGCCGAGGTGGCTGTAGTGGAACGCCACGCCGAGGCCGGTGCCCTTGGGCAGCGTGCGCTTGCCCCAGCCCGAGCGCTCGGCCACCGCCTCGAGCACGCCACGCATGCGGCCCGCGTGGTAGACGCCGCGGCCGTCGGACTCCTGCACCACGCGCGGCTCGCCGAGCAGGTCCAGGCGGAAGCGCACGGGATCCGCGCCGCCGGCGTGCGCCAGTTCGTCGAGGAACGATTGGAACACGAACGCGAGCGCGTTGCTGCCCGGCGCGCGCAGCGCCCCGGTCGGGACGAGCGGCGGCTGCACCGACGTGCCCAGCTCGAAGTTCGGCACGAAGCGTGACGGGAACTCGGTGGGTTGGATGCCGGCGGAGGGCGCGAACTGTTCGCCCTCGCCGAACGTGACGAAGTGGTCGCGCCAAGCCACGAGCTTCCCGGCCGCGTCCAGGCCGGCCTCCAGATGATGGAAGCCCGCGGGACGGTAGAAGTCGTGCCGCATGTCGTCCTCGCGCGTCCACCGCAACTGCACCGGAGAACCCGCCGCCCGCGCGATCCACGCGGCCTCGACAAGGTAGTCATTCGAGAGCCGCCGGCCGAATCCGCCGCCGGCGCGCACCAGGTGGATCGTGATGTCGGACTCCGCCACGCCGAGTGTTTGCGCCACCAACTGTCGGCCGGACTGGGGCGTCTGCGTGGTGGACCAGATCTCGACCTTGCCGGCGTCGACCTTTGCCGTGCAGTTCTGCGGCTCGAGCGTGGCGTGCGACAGGAACGGATAGGCATACGCGGCGCGTACGGTCTTGGCGGCGGTCGCGAGCGCGGCCGCCGCGTCGCCGTCCTTGCGCAGCACTCGCGCCGGCGGGTCGCTCGCCAGTTCGGCCGCCCGGCGCGCGATCCCGGCGCTCGACACCCCGGCCGCGGGGCCCTCGTTCCACTGGGCGACCAGCTTCCCGCGCGCGGTGTTCGCAGCCCACCAACTGTCGGCCACGATCGCCACGCCTCCGAGGAGGCCGGTGAGTGCCGCGCCACCCTCGACCACGAACACGTGACGCACGCCAGGCTCCGACTTCACCTGGTCGAGGTTGGCCGAGGCCACCTTGCCTCCGAACACGGGGCACTTCTCGAACACGGCGAACAGCATGCCGGGCACTCGGACGTCGATGCCGAAGATCGGCCGGCCGGTCACGATGGCCGGCGTGTCCACGCTGCGCGTGGGCTTGCCGATCAGGGTGAACTCCTTGGCGTCCTTGAGCACGACCGACTTTAAATCGGGAGCCGGGAGTGTGGCGGCACGCGCGGCCAGTCGCCCGTAGCCGAGCTTCCGCCCGCTGCGCACGTGAACCACGGCGCTCGCACCGGCGCGGCACTCCGATTCCGGCACGGCCCACGTGAGCGCGGCGGCGGTGACCAGCATCTGGCGGCCGGCGGCGCCGACGCGACGCAGCTCCTCCCAATGGCCCGGCGTGGCCCGGCTGCCACCGGAGAACTGCACGCCGTATCTCGCCGGATCGCTCGGCGCCTGCTCCACCGTCACGTCCTTCCAGTCGGCGCCCAGCTCGTCGGCGATGAGCATGGGCAGCATGGTCTTCACGCCCTGGCCGATCTCGGGGTTCTTCGCCACGATCGTGATCCCGCCGTTCGCGCCGATGCGGATGAACGCCCCGAGCGCGGCCGCTTCCACTTCGGCCGCCGCGAGTCCGGCGAAGGGTTCGAGGCACGGCGCCAGCAGCATGCCGCCGCCCGCGAGCGCGCTGACCCTGAGGAAGGCGCGGCGATCGAGCCGGAGCGCGTCCATGGGCGCTAGCGTCCGCGCTCGCCGGACGTGGACGTGCGCGTCGTGCGACGCGGCGGCCCCGCGGCCAGCTCGACGGCCCGGTGGATGCCATCGCGGATGCGCAAGTACGTGGCGCACCGACACAGGTTGCCGTTCATCGAAGCGTCGATGTCGGCCGCCGTGGGGCGGCGCGTCTTCGCCAGCAGCGCCGCGGCCGCCATGATCTGCCCCGCCTGGCAATAGCCGCACTGCGGTACGTCCAACTCGCGCCAGGCGCGCTGGAGCGGGTGCGAGCCATCGGCCGAGAGCCCCTCGATCGTCGTGATTGCCGCGGCTCCCACGCTGGAGACGGGCATCTGGCAGGAACGCGTGGGCTCGCCATTCAGGTGCACCGTGCAGGCGCCGCACTGGGCCACGCCGCAGCCGTACTTGGTGCCCGGCAACTCCAGCGTGTCACGGAGCACCCACAGGAGCGGCATCTCGGCGGGAACATCCACGGTGCGTGACTTCCCGTTCACGGTCAGCGTGTACTTCATTCGCGTGGCTCTCCGGGACCCGCCGGACTCTACCGCGCGCCGCCGTCCAGGCGCAGGAGAATTCGGTCGCTCAGGTGCGAAGTCGGGGAAGAACCCATCCTGAAGCAGGCTCGAGAACCTGCCGATGGCTAGGGGACGAGCGCCCGGCCGGCTGCGACGAGTGCGGGCACTTGGCACTTGGCACCTGGCGGCGTGCGGTGTATGAACAGTTCCCGCCCTGACCCCGCAAGGAGGCACCCCCGTGACGCCGAGTTCTCGCCGCATCGCCTCGCTCTTCGCCCTGGTCGCGCTCGCGGCATCGCTCGCGCTGACGGCCCGGGTGCGCGCCGAAGCGGTGCCGCTCAAGAGCACCGAACTCGGCCGCGGCCCCACCATCGTGTTCGTGCACGGGCTGGGGGCCAGTCGCAGCGACTGGATGCCCACCGCGAGAAAACTGCTCGGCCGCTATCGCGTCGTACTCGTGGACCTGCCGGGCCACGGCGAGAGCGCGCTGCCCGACCCGTTCTCGTTCGCGGCGGTGGGCGAGGCGTTGGATGGCGTGCTCGCCCGGCAGAACCCCGACAGCACGATCATCGTGGCCCACCAGATGGGCGGGCGCGCGGCGTTGGCCGCGCTGGCCGCGCACCCGGGCCGGGCGAAGGGCCTGATGCTGTTGGACGTGCCGGTGGGGATCCCGCTGCAGATCGACGACCAGCAAAAGAAGCAGTTCCTCGACTTCATGGACCGCTCGTACGAAGCCGTGGCCAAGATGATGTTCTCGAACCTCGGCCGCGACACCACGCAGAGCAGCGGCATCTACGCCATGTTCACGCAGACGCCGCCGGCCACGGTGAAGGCGTTCGTGCGCGAGGGCTTCTACAGCGACGGCAACAAGGACGCGAGGGCGTTGAAGATGCCCGTGCAGCTGCTGGCGACGAGCCGCGTGTGGAAGGCGGACGCCAGCTCGGGTGCGATGCTCAAGCTGCTCGGCTGGGAGGACACCACCGCCACCGTGCGCCGCGTGCCGCAGTCGGCCTACTGGGCGATGAAGGACCAGCCCGACACGCTCGCCGCCTGGATCGGTGAGTTCGCCGCGGCGAGCCTCGGGGCGGCGAAGAAGTAGTGGGAGGCGAGAAGCGCAGGTCCATTGCCATGACATTCGCACCCTGGTGCTTGACCCCGGTCGCGCCCCTCCCGCAGGATCGTCCATCATGAAGCAGTTCACCGTCCGCCTCGCCTGCCTGCTGTGGCTCGCCACGACCTCGCTGCTCCCGGGGCCGGGCTGGGCGCTGTGCATCGGCCCCACCGGCCACCTGGCGGTGGAGCTCGCAGGCGTGGAAGTGACCGGCGGACTCACGGCCGCAGCCACCGCTCGGTGCGGCGACGAGTGCCCGCCGGACGAGTGCAGGGCATGCAACGACGTCCTGCTCGCGAGTTTGGACCAGGCGTGTTCACGCCGCGACGTGGCGGTGCCGGCTTCGGACCTGGCTCCCGTCGCGCTTGTGGCGTTCCTCGCGCCGCGCATAACCGACGTCGGCGTCCGCGGCGCCGTCGCGCTACTCCCACCTGCCCGAGCCCCCCATCTCGTCCACGTCCTGAGGTGCTGAAGCCTCCTCGTCGTTGAGCTGATCCGCCGCGCGCACTGCGCGCGGCTGTGTGCGGATCGCCGCACACCGGCCCAGGACCAGGAGGCTTCGTTTGTTCGCGCCTAAACGATTCATGCTGGGGCTGTTGTTGAGCGCCCCGTTGCTCATGGGCGGCGTCACGCACGCCGCGACGCTGCAACTGGACGAGGCCCTGCGCCGCACACGCGCGGGCAACCCGGCGCTGCGTGCGGCGGGACACGACGTGGCCGCGGCGCGCGCGCGCGAGCGGGACGCCCGGCGCGCGCCGAGCCCCGCGCTCACGGGGGCGCTCGAGAACTTCGGCGGCGATCTGGGTGGCGACCGCTCGGAAGCCGTCGCGACGCTCGGGCAGACGATCGAGCTGGGCGGCGATCGGCCCGCGCGTGGCGATCTGGCCGCGGCGGTGACGGCGGTGGCGGCGGCGGAGCGCGACGTGTTCTCGCTGGAACTCGAGGCGGTCACCGTCGAGCGATTCTGCGAAGCCTGGCTACTTCAGGAGCGCCTGGTCCGCCTGCGTGAGGCGGCACGCTTCGCGGCCGTCGCAGCGGCCGCGGCCGCCGAGCGATTGCGCTCGGGTGCAGCACCGGCCCACGAGGAGGCACGCGCCCGCGCTTTTCTCGCGATGCGTGAAATCGAGCGCGATCGCACCGAACGAGACCTCGCGACGGCCAGGCGACGGCTGGCACTCCAGTGGAGCGACGACGCGGTCGAATTCGACTTGCTGGTACTTGCCCCCGTGGGCGCGCCGGTGGTGCCGCCTTGGGACTCGCTCGCGGCGAGTGTGGCACGCCATCCCCAGACGCGACGCGGCGAAGCCGAGCGCCAGCGTGAACACGAGCAATTGAGACTGGCGCACGCCCAACGCGTGCCCGACGTCACGCTCGGGGCCGGCGTCCGCCGACTGGCGGAGGTGCCGGGCGCGGGATTCCTCGTGACGCTCTCGCTGCCGCTGCCGATCCGCGGCCCGGGCCAGGGTGCGATCGGCGCGGCGCTCGCGACGCGCTCCGCGACCGAGGCGCGCACGAGTGCTGCGCGTGCGCGAGCGCTCGCCGAGTTGCGCGCCGCGCACGAACGGCTGTCCACCGCGCTGGCCTCGAACCGCGAGGTGCGATCGCGGGTGCTGCCCGCGGCCCAAGAGGCTCTGCGAACGCTCACAGCAAGCTTTCGGTCCGGGCGGTTCTCCTATCTGGAGATCCAGGAGGGTCAGCGCGGCCTGCTCGAAGCCCAGACCCTGGACCTCGAGACCACCGCCGAGGTATGGCGGGCACGCCTCGAACTCGAACGCTGGATCGGCGCGCCGCTCGTCGAGCTCAGCCCCGGTCAACAGGAGATCCGATGAACACGCCGACTCAGACACGACATGCGCCTGGCCCGCTCCCGGTGCGATGGTTGGCACTGGTGGGGCTGCTGCTTGTGGCCGGTTGTGGGCGCCAGCAGGCCGCGACGAGCGGCGGGCGCGCTGAGGGCCAGGCCGACGAACACGCGAGCGGGGCCGAACGCGGTCCGCACGGCGGCCGAGTGTTCGAAGGCGACGGCGTTCGGCTCGAGCTGCAGATCTTCGAGCAGGACGTGCCGCCCGAATATCGAGCCTATCTCACCGACCTCAAGGGCCAGCCGCTCGATCCTCGCGGCGCCACGCTGTCGGTGGTGCTCGACCGCTTCGCCGGCCGCCGCGATAGCCTGCTGTTCGGTTACCAGTCGGACCACCTCCGCAGCGTGCGCTCGGTCGAGGAGCCACACTCGTTTCGCGCGCGCATCCATCTCGATCGCGAGGGACGCCGGCAGACGTGGTCGTACGAGCAGGAAGAGGGCCGCGTCGAGTTGTCGGCGGAGGCGGTCGCGGCCGGCGGCATCGAAACGGCCACGGCTGGTGCGCGCCGGATCGAGGTGCGAATCGAGACGCCCGGCGAGATCCGGTTGAACGCCGATCGCGTGGTACAGGTGCGACCCCGGTTCGCGGGGGTCATCCAACGGCTGCCCCGGCAGCTCGGGGACCGCGTCCGCGCCGGTCAGCTGCTGGCGGTCGTCCATAGCAACGAGAGCCTGGCGGACTACGAGATCGTGGCTCCCCTGGCGGGCACGATCGTCGCGCGGGGCGCGGCCCTGGGCGAGGCCGTGAGCCACGAAAGCATCTTGTTCACGTTGGCCGACCTCTCGAGTGTGTGGGCGGATTTCGCGCTCTATCCGCAGCTCGCCACGCGCGTGCGGACCGGTCAGCAGGTCACCATTCGCGCCGAGGGAGCATCCCCTCAGCAGATCGAGGGCAGGGTGCGCTACGTCGGCCCGCTGCTCGAGCAGGACACGCGCATCTCCTACGGTCGGGTCGTGCTCGCGAACCCGGATGGCCGCTGGGCGCCCGGACTGTTCGTGACCGCCGCGATCACGGTGGAGACCGTGCCGGCCGCGCTCGCGGTACCCGAGCTGGCGATCGTGCGAACGAGCCGTGGTCCGGCGGTGTTCCGTGCCGACGGATCGACGTTCGAGCTGCAGCCGGTCGAGACCGGTCGGACGGACGGGGAGTGGACGGAGATCCTCACCGGCCTCGCCGCCGGGGACCGCTTCGTCACTCGCAACGCCTTCCTGCTCAAGGCTGAACTCGGCAAGTCGGAGGCGACCCATGACCACTGATCGCCTCCGTGCTCGCAAGGAGGCGCCAGATGCTTGAGCGCATCTTGAGATTCGCCATCCTCCAGCGCTCGCTGGTCGTGCTCGGGGCGGTGGGCATCGCGGTCCTGGGAATGTTCCAGTTCACGCGACTCCCGATTGACGCCGTGCCCGACATCACCACGGTGCAGGTGCAGGTCAACACCGTCGTCGAAGGCATGTCGCCGGTCGAGGTCGAGCGGCGCATCACGTTTCCGATCGAGACGGCCATGGCCGGTCTGCCCGACCTCACCGAGACGCGGTCGTTGTCGCGCTACGGCCTATCGCAGGTGACGATCGTGTTCCGCGACGGCACCAGCATCTACTTCGCACGGCAGCTCGTGAACGAACGGCTTCAGGAGGCGCGGGCCGGACTCCCCGACGGCGCCGACCCGCAGATGGGACCCATCGCCACCGGACTGGGCGAGATCTTCATGTGGACGGTTGAAGCGAACCCCGGCGCCCTGCGACCCGACGGCGCGCCGTACACCGCCACGGACCTGCGCGAGATCCAGGACTGGATCATCAAGCCTCAACTTCGCACCGTGCCAGGAGTGACCGAAGTCAACACGATCGGCGGTTACCGCAAGCAGTACCACGTCACGCCGGACCCCTCGCGACTCATCGCCTACGGACTCACGCTTCGCGACGTGGAACTGGCGATCACGAACAACAACAGTAGCGCCGGTGGTGGCTACATCGACCACAAGGGCGAGCAGTACCTGGTCACGGCCAGCGGGCGCATCTCGAGCCCCGCGGACATCCGCCGCATCGTCGTCGCCACGCGCGATGGCGTGCCGATCCACGTGCACGAGTTGGCCCACGTGGGAGAGGGTCGCGAACTGCGCACCGGCGCCGCCACCGAGAACGGCCAGGAAGTTGTGCTCGGCACGGCGTTCATGCTGATCGGCGAGAACAGCCGCACGGTGTCGCAACGGCTCGCCGCTCGACTGGAGCAGGTGCAGCGCAGTCTCCCTGCGGGGATCCTTGCTCGCACCGTCTACGATCGCACCGAGCTCGTGGACGCGACCCTGGAGACGGTGAAGAAGAACCTACTCGAGGGCGCCGTGCTGGTGGTCGTCGTGCTGTTCTTGTTGTTGGGCAACTTCACCGCCGCGCTCATCGTGGCGCTGGTGATCCCGCTCTCCATGCTGTTCGCCGTCTCCGGCATGGTGACGGGACGCATCAGCGCGAACCTGCTGAGCCTCGGGGCCATTGACTTCGGCATCATCGTGGATGGCGCCGTGGTGATCGTGGAGAACATGTTGCGCCGCCTCGCGGCGAAACAACACCAGACGGGCCGCTTGCTCACGCTCACGGAGCGCCTGCACGAGAGTCTCGTGAGCGCCGTCGAGGTGGGGCGGCCCACGTTGTTCGGCGTGGGCATCATCATGATCGTCTACCTGCCGATTCTCACGCTCACCGGTATCGAAGGCAAGATGTTCCGCCCCATGGCCCAGGTCGTGCTGCTCGCATTGGGCGGCGCGTTGGTGCTGTCGTTCACGCTGGTGCCCGCGCTGGTCGCGATGCTACTGCGCGGAAAAGTCTCCGAGGTCGAGAGCCCAGTGATCCGTGTCACTCGGGGAGCGTATCTGCCTGCCCTCCGGTGGGCGATGCGCTACCCGGGACCCGTGGTCGTCGCGGCTGTCGTACTTGTCGCGGGCTGCGCCGTGCTCGCATCTCGACTGGGCAGCGAGTTCGTGCCCACGTTGGACGAGCGGGACATCGCCATACACGCATTGCGCATCCCCGGCACGAGCCTCGAGCAGGCGGTGAGGATGCAGGGTGGTGTCGAGCAGACCCTGCGCAGCTTCCCCGAAGTGGAACGCGTGTTCGCCAAGATCGGTACGGCCGAGATCGCGACGGACCCCATGCCCCCGAGCGTGGCGGACGTGTTCGTGATCCTCAAGCCACGCACCGACTGGCCCGACCGTCACCGCGCCAAGCCCGACCTCATCGCCGCCATGGAGCGAAAACTCAACCTGCTCCCGGGCAACGTCTATGAGTACACGCAGCCCATCCAGATGCGCTTCAACGAGCTGATCGCCGGGGTTCGCGCCGACGTCGCGGTGAAGGTGTTCGGAGACGATCTCGACGCCATGCTCGCTTCGGCCAACGACATCGCGCGCGTGTTACGGGGCATCCGGGGGGCCGCCGACGTGAAGGTGGAGCAGGTGAGCGGTTTGCCGATCCTGACGATCGAGGTGGACCGGGATGCCACGGCCCGCTATGGGTTGAACGTCGCCGACGTTCAAGGCGTCATCAGAACCGCGCTCGCGGGGAGCGTTGCGGGCCAGGTGTTCGAGGGCGACCGACGCTTCGACATCGTCGTACGGCTCCCGGAAGCCATCCGCAGCGATCTCCGCCGGTTGGAGATGCTGCCGATCCCGGTGATGGCCTCACCACGTTCGCTTCTGCCGGGGGCGCTGCCCTCTGCGCATGCCTCGGCCACCACGGAGTTCATCCCGTTGGGGGTCGTGGCGAAGCTGCGGCTCGAGGAGGGACCCAACCAGGTCAGCCGCGAGAACGGCAAGCGCCGGGTCGTCGTGCAGGCGTACGTGCGCGGGCGGGACATCGGCGGATTCGTGCACGATGCGCAGCTGGTGGTGGCCCGGGACGTGACCGTGGCCACGGGGAACTGGCTCGTCTGGGGCGGGCAGTTCGAGAACATG
>JANNKI010000637.1:0-2520 GCA_031396225.1 bacterium
GTTCTCGTTGATGCAGGCCTCCACGCAGCGGCGGAACCCCTTGCACGTCGAAATGTTGAAGGCATAGCCGAACACCACGCCGGGCTGCGCGCCGGTGGACTGGATCGTCACGTCGGCGCCGCGCTGCAGCTTGGCCAGACGCTCGAGTCGGGCGATGGTCTCCGCCCGCTCCGCCTCAGTCATGAAGCGGTAGTTGCCCTTGATGTACTCCTGCCACGCGAGGAGCCTGATCTCTCGCTCCTCGTCGGTTGTGGCGCTGAGCGGTGCACACGCACTCAACGCCTGCGCGCCGGCCGCCACTCCGCCAGCGAACATTTTCAGCGCGAGCCGCCGGTCGACGGGCTTCTGCAGTACGGTGCCGTCCTCGGCGTCCCGCGGTATCTCTGCTGTGCGCTCATGAGTCATTTGTCGTGCCCCCTGGGTCGCTCGAGTTGCGGCGCGCGAAACGGTATGCGCGGCTGGACGGCGGGCTGGTGCGGATCGTGGCAATCGGCGCAACCCATGACGACGCGCCGCCCCTGCCAGCCGTCGAGCCGTTTGCCATGCGCGCCGTGGGCCCACGCGTCTGCCTGCGTGAAATGGCATTGGGCACACAGCCGGTAGCTCTCATCCAGGGTCGCCCGCTCGCCGCTCTCGAGCGTCAGCAGCTCGACGTCGTCGGCCGCATGGCAGGTCGAGCAGAGGGAGCCGGTCTGCTCCGGGTGCACCGGCTGGATGTCCTGGTGCGCGTCGGCGACGCGCTTGGCGGCCATGACGAGCTTCCGGCCGAGATGACACGAGGTGCAGGGGTACTGGTCGAGGGAGCGCGTGCGGAGCGCGGTCTGCAAGCGGAGCGCAGTCTGCAACGTGACGGAGCCGAACCTGCGCGCGTGTCCGGATTCGCGCTCCGAGGTACGGAGGGCAACTTCGAACGGCTGGTCACCCGGACCGGCCCAGCGATGCACCGGCGCGCTGGGGACGGTCTTCAGTGCGCCCGGCTCCAGGTTTACGGTGCGCGCCGCCGCCGCCAGTCCGGAGTCGGCACGTCCCGTATCGGCCCCCGGCGCGGGGTGGTCCCGCGCCGCACGGTCGGCGGCGGAACAACCGGCCGTCATCCACACCGCCGCGATGCACGTCATTGCCGCCCTGATCCGCGTCCGGCTCATGGCACGCCTCCGATTCCAGGGACGACGTCCCGCGGCGGGCGGGTGAAACCCGCTGCCTCGATTTCGGGCGCAACGTGGCATTGACGGCAGTTCGCCTGCTCCGGGTGCGCCGTCCGGATCTCAGCGACGGCAGCGGGCCCCGCGTGGCACGGGAGACAGTTCCCCCTGGACTGAAGATCGTGCGGAATCGAGGGCGGGCTACGGTCCGGAGTCCGCCGCGGCAGTTGCGGCCAGGCGGTCGTCCGCCAATCCAGTGTGGTGTTGGCATAGGCGCGAGGCGTGCCGCCCGAGCCGTGGCACTGGGGACACCGACTGTTCGGATCCGAGCTGGGCAGCGAAATGCCCGTGACCGCGTCGTCCTCCACATGACATTGCAGACACATACCCATCTCGGGATGCGGCGTCAGCGGCACGTAGGCGGCGAAGCGCCCCGAATAGCCACCGCGCTCGTGGCAAGTCTTGCAGGCGCCGGTCCGGTACTCATCGGGGGAGAGCCCGTGGGGGATGCGCGGTGGCGCGCCCGGATACGCGCGAAGGTAGCGCCACGTCTTGAGCGTGCGCACATGCGCCTCGCGCTGCCGGCGGGCCTCGGGCTCGATCGCCATCATGCCGGGGCGGGTGCGGAACACCTGGGCTTCGGCGGCGATCGGCTCGGCGGGCGGCGCCAGGACCGCCACGGGGACGGGCTCCGGCTTGGGGCCGCGCGCCGCGGGCGCCCGCGTGACCGCCACGATGACCACGGCGGTCGCCGTGACCGCAGAGCCGAGCAGGAAAATGCGCAGCGCCAGGCCGGTGGGGCGCGGGTTGTCGGGCCTCATGTGCCGCTCCTCGCCGGCAGCCGCTCGACACGGACGGCACACTTGCTGCCATCGGGTTGCCCCGAGAGAGGACAAACGGCATCGAGCGTGAGCCGGTTGACCGGCAGCGCTTCGTCGAAAGACGGGACGAAGAGCTGGCCGCGGGGGGGCTGGGAGCGGTAGTCGAGCCGAGCCTCGATCTCCAGCGAGCCACGCCGGCTAACCAGGCGTACCGTCTCGCGGTTGCGAATGCCGAGGGCCTTCGCATCCTCGCGGTTGATCTCGACGTACGCCTGCGGGCTGGAGCGATGGAGCGTCGGAATGCGCTGCGTCATCGAGCCCGTCCCCCAGTGCTCGAGCACGGCGCCGGTGCCGAGCCAGAACGGATACGCGCGGTCAGGCGACTCGGCCGGCGGCTCGTAGGGCCGCAGCCAGATCCATGCACGATGGTCCGGATGGCCATAGAAATCGTAGGCACCGCGACCGCGGCCGGCCGCCGGGTCATGTGCAGTGTTGTAGCGCCACTGGGTCTCGCGGCCATCCACGTACGGCCACAACACGCCTGGCTGCGCGCGCAG
>JANNKI010000002.1:0-19819 GCA_031396225.1 bacterium
ACGGGCGCGCGCGCGCGGGCCGCGCGGTATGCTGCTGCGGGGGTGCCATGGCCAACGGTGTTTTCGCGATCCAGACGCATCAGCTCTCGCGTTCGTTCGGCGGCGTGCTCGCGCTCGACGGGCTCACGCTCGAGGTCCCGGAAGGCTCGTTCTTCGGACTCCTCGGGCCGAACGGCGCCGGCAAGTCCACGACGATCAACATCCTGACCGCGCTGCTCGCGCCGAGCGGCAGGTCGGCGCGCGTGCTCGGCTACGATGTCGAGACCCAGACGCTCGACATCAAGCGCCGCATCGGCGTCGTGCCCGACGGCCTCCACTTGTTCGAGCGCCTGACCGGCGAGGAGCACCTGCGCTTCGGCGGCGAGGCGCACGGCATGCGCAAGAAGCTCGCACTGTCGTGCGCCTTGATCCACGAGCCGCGGCTGCTGTTCCTGGACGAACCGTTCGAGGGCGTGGACGCGGTGGCGACGCGCGACCTGCGCGAACTGCTGCAGAAGCTCGTCGCCTCGCGCGGCACCACCGTGTTCCTCACCTCGCACGTGCTCGAAGTGGTGGACCGCCTCTGCACACACGTCGGCATCATCGTGAAGGGCCGGCTCGCCGCGAGTGGCTCGCTCGGCCAGCTCCGGCGCGGGCCCGACGGTGCGTCGCGCACACTCGAAGACCTCTTCCTCGACACCGTCGGCGCCGGACGTGAAGACGTCCACGACGATCTCGACTGGCTGACGAGCCGCGCCGATCCCGCTTGAAGACGTTTGCCGGGCTCGGTGGGTGTGGAGGGAGGCGCCCGTGGTCCGCTCTCGCTCCGGGGATTCGTCCCGGATCCCGCCGCGGCGATCCCGCGCGTCGCGTTCTCGCTGGCGAGTGAGAGCGATGCGAGCCTCGAGCTGTTCGATGTGACCGGGCGTCGCGTTCACGAACAGCGCTGGAGCGGACTCTCCCCGGGACCGCACACGTTCGCGCTCGCGCCCGCGCGACCCCTGTCGCCCGGGCTCTATCTCATCCGACTCCGCGCGGCCGGTGAGGAGAGAGTCCGCCGCGGAATCGTGAGTCGCCAGCTAGCCGACCGGCCCTGGCTGCTGGTTGCGGGACCGTATCCACGCCGCCAATGTCGCCGGTGTCCCTTGACCACCATGGCGGGGACGCTCGCTCGCACAGGGGATCTTCATGATCAAGGAACTCGCCACGGCATTGACGCCAGCCTCCGCGACCGGCGCCTGCTCGGCGCGGCTGACCTCTCACTTCCGCAACGTGTCCGCCTCCGGCTTCCACATCCGCGAGCGATATTTGTCCCATGACCCGACGGGATACCTCGGCGCGACGGGCGGCCGGCTCACGTAGCTCAGTCCCAACGCGACGCCACTCTGGTTCTCGCCGCCCGAACGACCGAGACGCGTCCGCGCGGTGATCGCCAGGTGTGGAAACGCGCGGTACTCCGTGCGAAGCGCGAGGCCCGGCCCGTCGAACGGCCCACCGCTCAGTCCGGCGTACATGTCCCACTGTCGGGTCTCGTGCGCTCCGAGGCCCAACTCGAGGTAGCCGCCCCCGGAGTAGAGCGGGACGCTCTCCATGTACGCGGCGCGCAGGTAGCGGCCATCCAGTCGGCCGACGCGTGCATGGAAACTCGGCAGGATCCACTGGTCGCTCCCCGATGGCGTCACGAACGGTCGGCGCGCCACGATCACGCCCATGCCGAAGCCCCCGCTCGTTCCCTCGTACGCGAGCGCGGGATTCACGTACGAGTTGTGCCAGTCGCTCTCGTGGACGATCACCGTGTCACGATAGGGATAGGTGCTGTAGTCGGTGCGGCGCTCGCGCTCGGTGAGTTTCTCGCGGTGGACGCCGGCACGCACGCCTACACTCATACCGTTGTCCATCGTGTGCACCGCCTCGAGCCCGCCCTCGCCGTAGTCGTGCGGATGGCTGCGGAGCACTTGGCCCTCGCAACCGCGGTCGATGAGCGCGTAGCTCCCCACGGACCCGGTTACGCTCACGCGCGTCTCGCCGCCGCCGCGCGTGCTGTCGCTGTTCGGGACCTCGACGCTCACGGGGAGCGCGAGCACGATCGTCAGCAGTGCCGCCTGGTTCAGCCGCATCTCGGACCTCCCACCGGTCGCGGAAGAATAGGAACTCGCATACGCGGGATGCCGACCCTACGCCCGTCCCGGCACCTTGCTCCAGGTCGAATTCCGCCAGCCTGAGCCCCACCCGGCCCTCGCCTGCCCATGGCCGCACACGCTTGCGCCCGTCAGCCCGGGGCCGCAGGCGGGTCCGCGCCTACCTAGACGACTGGTGCTCGGCGGAACGACAAAATCGGGCATGAGGGCGCAATCTCTCGGCCAGGGGCGGCCGTGCGCGCGCTAGGCTTCCCGGGTCCAACGGGGGAATCGCCGCCAAGTCTGCGCCACCCGCGGAGATTCACATGCGTTCCGTGCTCTGCTTCCGTATTCCGTTCGCCCTCTGGCTCGCGTGCGCGACGCTCGCGACGCTCCTTCCCTGTCCCGCGGGCGCCGCCTGGGTCCCTCTCGGGAACCCCATTTGCATCGCCGCCGGCGAGCAGACGAGCGGGAATCTCGCCCCCGACGGGAGCGGCGGCGCCTTCGTCGTCTGGCTCGACGGGCGTCGCGGATTCCCGAACACCGATCTCTACGGCACGCGCGTGCTCGCGGACGGGTCGATCGCGCTCGGCTGGCCGCCCAATGGGCTCGCGCTCGCCGCGACCGGCCTGGTGACGCTCCCCTCGCTCGCGCCCGACGGCGCCGGCGGGCTCATGGTGTTCTGGTTCGACCAGTCCACCTACCAGGCGCGCATGCAGCACGTGGACGGCTTGGGCGTGCTAACGCCCGGCTTCCCCGCCGACGGGAAGATCCTGCCGATAAGCGTCGGCGGACCGAGCGGCTACATCGTGCGCGCGCTTTCGGATGACGCGGGCGGCGCCTATTTCCTGTGGAACAACTTCAACGGGACCGCCGACGCGTTCTACCTGACCCGACTTACCGGGAGCGGCGACTTCGCGGCCGGCTGGAACGCGTCCGGTGTCCATCAGGGCAGCGCCAATCCGTTCAATCCCTCCATGGGATTCACGAGTGTCGCGCTTGCGACCGATCCCACCGGAGGCGCGGTGGTGGCATCCACCTTTCTCGTCGAGAACGAGCCCTCGGGCACGACCGGCCACGGGCGAGTGCGGCGCACGCCCGCGAGCGGCACCGGCGGATACTCCTCCTCGCTCTTCCCACCGAACGTCGGCACTCCCGTGAGCATCGCCTCCGACAGCGCCGGGGGCTTGTTCGTCGCATGGGCCGCCGAGAGCGCCACCGGGCGCCGCATGCAGCACTACCTTGCGGACGGGACCGCGGCGTGGGCCAACCCCACCGCCGCGCCCGTGAGCAACGCGATGATGCGTGACGGTGCCGGCGGGATCTACCTGCTCGGCCAACCGCCGGGGATCGACCGGCTGGAGCTCCATCGGCGCGACAATGCCGGCAACGTCGCGGCGCCGTTCATCCCCGGCGGCGTGGTCGTCTCGGCAACCGGCTCCTACTCGGCCTTCGCGGGACAACGCTCGGGGAATCAGGTGTACGTGAGCTGGTCGCACGGTCCGAACGGTGCCCACGACCTGCGGGCCGTCGCCATCACACCTGATGGTGCCGTCGCTCCAGGCTGGCAGGCGGGCGGCACGGTCGTGTGCGACGCGCCGGGGGATCAGGTGCTGACGGCATTGATGCCGCTCGCGCCCGACGTCGCGATGGTCGCGTGGTCGGACCTGCGCGCGGGGAACAGCGACATCTACGTGACCCTGCTCGCGACCGGTGGACCCGTGACGCTCGACGCGCCCGAGGGCGGCGGCTCGCGCCGCACGTCGCTCGCGTTCGTCGCGAGATCGCCGTCGCCCAATCCAGCGCGCGGAGTCGTGGAGTTCGCGTTCACCCTGCCCGGGGACGGCGCCGCGTCACTCGAGATCGTGGATGTCGCCGGCCGCGTGCGCGCGGAGCTCGACGCCGAGCCCCGCGCGGGGCTTCAGTCGCTCTTCGTGGACGCCGCCGGGCTTACAGCAGGCCTCTACTGGGGACGCCTGCGGCAGGGCGACGGCGTGGTCGCCACGCGGTTCAGCGTCGTCCGCTGAGGGAGAGTGCTCGGCGCGCGGGGCCTGGGGCGGGCCGTTGATACTCGGCACGAGCATCGTCTTCTCCTCGATCCTGCTCGTGGCCGCCTGGCTCACCCGATGACTGCGCGCGAAGGGAGCTCGGGCATGGCACGTGTTTCGATCCGCCGCTGCGCCACCTGAACCGCAGGGTTCTGGGCGGCCCGTGTGGCGGCCAAGCTCCGCAAGGATCTCCTCGAGGAAGTGACACTCGAGGAGGGGAGTCCCTCCGAGTTCACGGTACTCGTGAACGGCGCACCCGTGATGACGCGCGGCCTGTGGGCGCTGCTCGGCATGGTGCCGCCCTACGGGCGAGTCCTCGCGGCGGTGCGCGCAGCGCTCGCACGCGGGACGGGCGCTTAGTCGCTCGCCCCCCTGCGCCTCCACTGCCTGCGCGAGGTGTTCGCCTCCTCGATCGAGCGGAACTTGAACACGCCGTGCGAGCGGTCGAGCGGGTAGAGCCATATGGCCATGGAGAGCACGCGACGCAGCCTCCTCGGGATCCGTGGGTCGCCGGGGGCCAGCCACAACGCCTGCCGGGCATCTTCGTGAGTCCGAAACTTCTGGACGGGCGTCAAGCGTCCTCCAGCCCGAACCGCTCTCGCAGTTCGAGGGCGTCTCGTCCGTCGATGGGACGGAGCGTGTCCTGTCTCAGCTCGAAGCCCCGCAGCGCGACGGACTACTCCAGCCGGACCACTCTCCGCGAGAGCGCGATGCCCGGACCAGTCACGCGCAAGTAGTAGATCCCCGGCCCCGCCGGGGTCCCATCGCTCGCACGGCCGTCCCACGCAAGTGACCGTTCTCCGGCGGCCAATGTTTCGTGCTCGGAGGCTCGCATGCTCCGGCCGCGGATATCGAACCCCTCCAGGCGCACCGTCGCTGCGACCGGAAGCACGAACGCGAGTCGCACGCTCGCGTGGAACGGGTTTGGCCACGCGCGGGCCATCGTCGTCGTCAGGTTCTCGCCCGGCACCGAAAGGACCGTCCCACTCGCATTGAGATGATGGAAGTAGATATCGTACGTTCCACTGCGCGCGTCCTGCCAGCACACGAATGCGCCCCCTGCGGCATCCGCAGCGATCGTGGGATGTTGCTGGGAACTCACCACGGTGCACACCCCCGACCCGTCGGCGGTCCACTGGGATGCTCCCGCGGCATTGATGCGCTGGGCATAGATGTCGTCGCCCAAGGCGAACGAGCGTCCGTCGTACCAGGTGAGAATGGCGCCCGTCCCGCCGTCGGGGACGATCATGGGAGCGAGTTGGTCACCCTGGACGAAGCACACCGGGACGCCGTTCGCGATCCACTGCGTCGCCCCATTTCCATCCACTCGCTGAGCGAAGATGTTGTAGTTCGTGCCGGTCTGGAAGTCCTGCCACGCGACCGTGGCGCCGCCAGCCCCATACGGGATCATCGTGCACTGGTTCCCTGTCGTGTTGAGTTGGACGCCGGCATTGGTCGGAGACCACGCCCTGTTGCCCACGGAGGTCACGCGCTGAACGAAGATGCCGGTGTTGCCGGCGGCCCAGCCGACGACGGCGCCACCCGCACCATCGGTGACGATCGCGGGACGTCGGTTGTTCGTCAGGGTGCCCAGGATCGTGGTGCCCCACTGGCTCACTCCCGACGAGTTCAGTCGATAAGCGCGGCAACCGTTGCTGCCGAGGTGGACGATGATCGCGCCTCCCGCACCATCCGAGAGGAGTGCCGGAAGCGTCTCGCCGTTCATGCTGCTCGACGTCACGGCAACCCCATCGGCCCCCCACTGGGTCGCCCCCGCCGCGTTGATCTTCTGCGCATGGATGTCGGGGTTCCCCCCCACACCATTGACCTTGCGCCAGACGACGATGGCGCCCCCCGCTCCATTGACGTCGCGAACGATCGCCAGGTCGCGCATACCCGGAGCCGCGAGCGTGATCTGAACGCCGTCGGCCCCCCACTGGGGACTTCCCGCCGCGTTCACCCACTGCGCACGCGGCTGGGAGCTGCTGCCTCCATAGGCGACGAAAGCGCCCCCCGCGCCGTCCGCAGCGATGGCGGGGGCCACCGGGTCACCGAGATCCCCGGTGGTCGACAGCGCCACGCCATCCATGGCCCATAGCGGAGTTCCCGTCATGTTCACGCGCTGCGCGAAGCAGACGCCGGCCAGGGCCACGGTCGGGCGCTGATCGTGCCAGGCCGCAATGAAACCGCCGGCGCCGTCCGCCACGATCACAGGGCTCAGTTGGGCGCCCGGCGCCGTGCACAGCGCGAAGCCGTCAACATCGGCACCGAGCGCCGGACTGCGAGTGGCCGATAGCGCCGCGAGAGCGATAACGAACGTCAGGATGCGTGCTCGGAGATCGTGGTTCACGTGAGCCTCCCGCAGGCGAGGAGGGTTGACCGCGCGCCGGCACCCTCGAGGACTTCGAATGCTACACCGCTCGGAGCGGGCCTCAAGGGCCTAAGTTTCGGGGCAAGCCTGGCGCAGACCCTGTGCTAGGTCCTTGCTGCCCCTCGCGTGATCCGCCCCCGCGGGGTACCCGCCGCAGGCGGGTCCGGGCACACCTCGACGTCGACCCGGAACACCAGTCGCAGCAGCTCCGCCCACCGCCGTCGTCGCGCCTTGAGCGCGGGCCAGCTTCCCTCGGGCTCCACCACCTCGTGCGGATCGCCGCTCGCCCGCGTCAGCACGATGCCGCGCCGCCGCCACCACACCCGCCGCCGCCCGGATCGGCCAGGGTGTTGGGGTCCCGCCGGCGACGAGCGCTGGCGTTGGTGAGTGCCTGCCGTCACTCAAGGTCGTCGATGGGGAAATCGGACCCTTCGGTCGTCGGCCGGACCGGTTACGAGAACTGGTTCAGGTTCAAGCCAATGGCCGCTTTTCCTTCCGCGGAACACCGGGACACTAGCCTGAAGCTGGTTTCTCTCGATGGTGGGCTATTGTCGCTATCAGCGGCCGTGCCCCTGAACGGTCGTTCTCGTCGCATCACCGACCCGACCGGAGTGAGGGGAACACCGTGATCCTTCGCGCGCTCTGCCTGCTGCTTCTCGCCGCGCCTGTGCTCGCGGGCGGCATCACGTCGTTCGAGCCCGACACCACCTCGCGGCAGCCGCGCCGCGATCGGGGGCCGATGGTCGAGACGCCGATGGTCGAGACGCCGATCTGGTACGGCGTGACCCTTTCCCTCGGAACGCCCTACGAGCAAAGCTGGAACGGCTTCGCGAACGGTCCGAGCCAGTTCAGCGCGATCGCGACGGGCGTGACCTGGCCGTGGCGAAGTCGCCTTCAGGGTTGGTCAGAGTTCGCCTACGTTCTGCGCACGCTCCTCGATGAGCGTGCCTATCAGCCCTACTGGAGCCCGGGCCTCGTCTACGTCCAATCCTTCGAGACCAGGCTCGACATGTTCACCGTGCGCGGCGGTGTCGAGTATCGCTTCGGCGCGAAGGGGCGGCCGTGGTGTACTGCCGGCGCAGGGATCGGCGGCGGCTTCTCGTTCGGCGACGATCCCGCTGCCGCCTCAGAGGCGCTCGGGCGCCTGACGTGCTTCCTCTACCCGTCAGGGCACACCCGACTCGGCCTCATGCTGTCGGGTGGTCCGGCGTGGATCACCTCACCCAGCGGCGTCTACTTTCTCTCGGGCGGTCAATCCGGCGGGGTGACGATCCGAACCCACTATGAAGTGGCGCTGCGCATCGAGTCACGCTTGAGGTTCCCGGTCGCGAACGCGGATTGAGTCGACGATCGCTTACGCCCGAGAGTCGTTCCAAGACACGTAGGAGGCACACGGTCGGGAGACCGCAAACGCTCCGGAGCGTGTAGAAGTCCAGAGGTGGTCAGACGGAGGGCCGCCATGGCCGCCACCGCGCTCGCCGCATGCCGCACGCCTCGCCGCCCGAGGTCGTTGGCGCGCCGTTCACTCGCTCTCACCTTGCTGTCTCTTGTCGTGCTGTGGCCCGCTCACGGGGCCCATGCGACACGTGACGTGACCGGCCAGTGGAACTGCATCACGCACTCCGGGCTCCGACTTTGAAGTGTCCTATCATTGCATTACTTACACGCCGTTCAATGAGCGCGGCCTTGCTCATCATCACGGCACGCCAGTCGGGACCTGAGCGCTCGCGTCTTCCGGCGGGGCTACTTCGCCGCGCCGATCACCGCGATGACGGCGCCGTTGGTGACGGTCACGTCGAACGCGCCGTTCGCGATGACGTAGATCGAGAAGCGGCCGTCGCCCTTGATCTCGTCGATCAGCGTCTGCCGACCCTTGAACAGGGCGGCGGAGCGATCCCAGTTCACCCTCTCGGTGGCGTTGGCGGCCACGTTGAGCGGGCCCCACAACCGGACGCCGGCCGAGGTGAGCTGCGCCGGGGTCAATCCGAGCGTGGCCGCGGGCACGATCCAGGCCTCGACACTCGCGGCCGTACCGGTGTTGTTGCGGAAGTTGCCGATGAACGCCAGGTCGTCCACGCGTTTCAACTCTGACTTGTGGTCCTTGTACTCGCTGACGGTGTTCAGGTCCACGTCCACACCGAACAGCGTCGCGCCGGCGACCACGGTGTAGGGCGAGGGCAGGGCGTAGTGCACGACGAACTGTCCGGAGATGAGGAAGCACCCGGCCGCCGCGAGCGCGGCCAGTGCCACCACGGGCACTGCGTGACGAAGCGTCTTCATGGTCGGGGCCCCTTTCAAGGCATGCTGAACAACGAGTAGGTCGCTCCGAGCGAGATGTTCGCCATCTTGCGCGAGACGGCGCCGTCCACGGCGGCCTGGAGTTCGCCGCGCAGGTCCACGCTCACCTTGGGGATCGGCGACAGCCCGATGCCCAAGCCGAGATGGTAGGACGTGAACGACTCGTCCTGGCCCGTGCGCTTGAACTTGGCCGAGCCGATGCCGGCGTAGGGGTAGAAGCTCACCGGGCCGCCCAGCGTGAGCATGGCGTTGAGCCCGAACGTGGTGACGTCCGAACCCTCGCGCGTCGTGCTGAACCCGCCCAGGTCCACCGTCTTGTCGCCGAGCGCCGTGGACGAGAAGAACGGCTCCACGGTGAACAGCGGCACCAGCTTGACCGGCGCGCGCAAGCCCCACAGCGTGCCCTG
Organism: bacterium; assembly: GCA_031396225.1. Taxonomy (GTDB): domain Bacteria; phylum Eisenbacteria; class RBG-16-71-46; order RBG-16-71-46; family RBG-16-71-46; genus JAIOPA01. The sequence continues at coordinate 9,221 of JANNKI010000002.1, forward strand.
GTCCTGGTCCTCCTGAACGATCGGCACACTGGCGCCGCCGTAGAAACCGAGCCCGATGCTTCCGGCGCGGGCGACGTTCGAGAGCAGGGCGGTCGCGACGAGCGCGAACACCAGGATTCGCTTCATGGTCGGCTCCTTCCTGGAGGTGCGGTCCGCGCTGCGGATCGCGGGGGAACGTCGGGCGCGAGACTGGCCGAGCGCACCACGAGGGTCAAGTGGCTCGTGCCCTGCGCCTGGACGTGTTCGCAAAACGCCGTGCCACGCGGCGGAACGCGAACGATCATTGCCTCGTCTGGACCAGGTGCACCGTGGCGCCGCAATGCCTCGCCAACAGATCGGCGACGCGAGCCAGCATGAGCGAGAGGTGCTGGCCCGGGCGTTCGGCCGGGCAGTAGATCACCGCGAGCAGCCCGACGGTCTCGTCCGTGACCTGCGTGCGGCTCGAGTCCGCCGTCGGCGCGCCGAACGGACCCTCGTCGTCAGCCAGCAGCGGCCGGCCGGCGAGATTCACGCGGCCCTTGCGGATGCCCTCGTAGCCCTCGCCCGGGCGTCCGATACGCGCGTAGATCGCACCCTTCACGTGGGCGCGGTCGTAGAGTCCGAGCGGGAGCTGGTGCTCGAGCGAGGCCAGGTTGCACACGTCCACGGTGGGCTGGATCTGTGGAAGGCCTTTGCCCTGCAACACCCGCCGCAGCAGCGCCTCGCTGGCCGGCCGCGACTTGGTGGGGTCCACGCCCAGGCGATGGAACATGCCGCGGGTCTCGGCCACGCCGAGGATGTCCGCCGCCGCACGCCCCGAGTACTGGCGCATGAGCTCGCGGATGGACGCGTCGCGCTCGGCGGCGTAGGCCTCGCCGAGCGGCTGCCCGTTCAGCCCGTCGGCCTCGAGCCAACCGAGTGCGACGATCCCGCGGAGGCCATCGTCCATCTCGAGCGCGAGTCCACCGGCGCGTGCCTGGAGTGTCATCGCGTACCTCGGGGTGCGATCTCCCGGCTCGTCCATCGGCTTCGCGGACCGCACGAGGCGGATAGAAGAGCGGGCGGCGTGGAAATCCCTTTCCGACCCAATGGCACGAGGCGACGCGGACGCCTCCTCGATGCGATTGTGGCCTAAACGCTTGTCATCGCCGCCCGCCGGTTCCTGAGTCCTGAAAAGGCGCGCGCGGAGGATCGCGCGCTGCCCAACCGGCGCCACTGTCGCGCGTGATACTCCGACGTGAAAGCGCGACAGGCGGTGTGAATCGTGCGCGGACCATAGCGTGCGCGACGCGCGGTGCCAACCGATTTTCGCGTCGCGCGCGAGTTTTTTTCGCGCCTGACGACGCGGGCTCGCGTGCCACATTCGCGCGCGCGCGGATTTATTTTCCCGCTTCTCACGAGCGAAGTTCGGTCACGAGTTGGCACGGCGCGTGCCCCTACGAGCGCACGTGAACATGCTGGCGCAACCGAGAGGGACAGTTCTCACGCACACGCGTGCGGCGAACCGACTGTGAATGCGCGCGCTGCGAGCGGCGCTTCAGGACGCGCTGGAAGGCGTCTCCGCGGGCGGCAGCCGACGGATCACCGACCGCAGGCGCCACGCGCGACGCTGGTCGCCCTCGCCCAATTCGAGCGTGTCGCCCACGACACGGCCGAGGATCGCCTTGGCGATCGGGGTCTGGTGCGAGATGACGTGCTCGCCGAGATGGTGCTCGCCGAGATGGTGCTCGCCGTCGCCCAGGATCCAGTACGAAGTGGTCTCGACGCCGGACTCCAGCACCACTTCGGTGCCGAGGCCGGCGATGCCCTCTCGATAGTCCGCGTCCTCCACGAACCGGGCCCGCGAGATGCGCATCTGGAGCGAGCCGGCGCGCTTCTGCGTGTTGCTCTGCTTGAGCTTGGCGGAGTGGTACTCGGCGTTCTCCTTGAGATCGCCCAACTCGCGCGCCTTCTGGATGGTCTGCGGGATGGTGGTGCGCAGCTCACGCTCCAGCTCCTCGAGTTCGCGTTGAAGCAGCGCCCAGGTGGCGCGCGTCATGACCGGGATGTCGAAGTCCTCGGCCTGCTCGCCCACCTGGCTGAACAGCGCGTCGGTCTTCTTCTGCCGGTGGTCCAGCACCCACTGCTTCTCGGCCGCCATGCCCACGCGCGCCACGGCATCGAGCGCGGGGAACAGGTAGCGGTCGCTGGAATGCCACTGTCGGAGTAGCACGCGCAGCTTGAGGCGCGCCTCGTTCGGAGGCGTGATGCCCATGAGCATGCGGTGCAGCGCGCCGCCCTCGTCGATCCACTTGAGCACCTTCTCGCCCGTGGACGGCTTGGGCTTCTCCTCGATCAACTGGAGCGAGGCGATGAACAGGCGCCAGGCATCCTCGGGAGCCTTGGGTGCGGCGATCTCCTCTTCGATGAGCCGCAGCGTGGCGGCCGGGTAACGCACCGCGCGATCCACGAGCGTGCGGCGCAGCTGCGACTTGCCCTGCTCGTCGAGTTGGGCGCGGTCCTTCTCGGCCGCGTCACGCACCGCGGCGAAGCGCGAGTCGAGGGCGGACAGGATCGCCTCGCCGGACACCCCGGCCGAGCGCGAGTCGGCGAGGAACACGAGTTGCTCGTCCTCGAACGACAGGTCGCTGACGCCGATGCCGAGCCCCCACAGCGAGCGCACCACGCCGAGCCACACCTCGCGCTGCTCCGGGAACCAGCGCGCGAAGTAGAGGCCCGCACGCGCGCGGTCCGACTTGTCGCTGTCCAGGTCGAGCGTGAGCCGCTGCACGAAACGGCCGAATCGTGCCTTGAGCGGCGCTTCCAGCGTGGGGTGTTGGGCCAGGAACTTGCGGATGGTCCCGAGATTCGTCTTGGCGGGCTTGCGGACCTCGAGCGCCGTCAGCGGCGCCACGTCATGGGAGCTCTCGGCGCCGGGCCTGGCGGCCCCGCCGACCTCCGGTCGGCGTTCGCGGACGAGCTTGTAGAACTGCTCGAACGCGCGCGCGTGGTCGATGCGCGGGTCCTTTTCGCAGGCGGTCTTGCCCTTGCGCCAGAACACGGTCCAGTCCTTGGCGGAGACCAGGTCGGTGCTGATGAGGAACAGCTTCAGCCGGTTCGCGTCGGCCGAGCCGCCGAGGCACTTGAGCGCGCTCACGATCATGCCCGCCTGGTCCTCGGTGCGCATGCGCACGATCTCGGCGGGCTTGGTGTAGCGCAGCAGGCGGATGTCGTCTTCGGCCACGGGCGTGAGTGTGCGGCGCGCGGCCACGTAGGGCATCTTGTGGCCCTTGGACTTCATGAAGTCCACCACGATGGTGACCGTGTCGTTGGAGACGATGCGGCCGGGTCCGAACCCGTCGTGCAGCACGCCGCGGCCGGGGGCCAGCGACGCGATGGTGTCGAACGCCTCGAGCGCCCTGGACACCGGCGTCTCGCTGTCGGACAGGCCGCTCTGGGCGACCGCGGCGTCGAGCGCCGGCACCTGCTGGCCGGGGCCCTGGCGGACGGCCTCGACGACCGCGTCGCGGAACGGCTCGGCCGCGCTCTCGCCCTGTGCTGCGATGGCGAGCGCGACCACCTTGCGCAGCGGTTCCAGCGCCTCGCCGGCGCGACCGCTCTTGGCCAGGCCCAGCACGGCGGTGTCCGCCACCGAACAGCACTCCTTGAACGAACCCTGCGCGGCCAGCACCGGGAGTGCGGCGGCCACGTGGATCAGCCCCTCCCAGTCGTCGTGCTCGGCGAGTTCCTCGGCCGCGGATAGGAGCTCTTTGTAAAGACCCTCCTCGGCGAAGCGTCCCGCCAGCTCGCCGAGCAGCGCGCGTCGGTCATCACCACGGCCCGCGTCACCCAGGCGTTTCGCCAGTTTCTGCGCCAACTCGAGGTCGTCGGGCATGATCGCCCACGCGCGCGACAGGGCGTCCAGGCGCGCGGGGTCCTTGCCCAGCCCCTCATGCGCCTCCACCAGCAACCGAGCGGCCGCCTGCGTCTGCACCAGCGACAGCGAGCGTTCGGCGAGGGCCGCCAGGGGCTCCCACTTCTTCGCGGCGGACACCTTCTCACCCACCGCCAGCAGCGTCTGTTGCGCGCGTTCCACTTCGCCGTTCAGCGCGCACACCGCGGAGAGCAGGTAGTACACGCCCCAGGAGGCATCGGCCTGCTTGAGACGACCGCCGAGCTCGTCCCGCACCCACGCGAGCCGTTTCTCCTGCTGGGCGTCGTGGGCGAGCGTCTCGAGATCGGCGCGTGAGGCGGCCGAGAGATCAGCTCCGACATCACCACGGAGCACAGCAGGCAGAGCGTCGCGGACGGGCATGGCCTCGCAGAGGGAAGGGGCGGCGGCTCGTCGAAAGGGCAACGGAATATGCCCCAGCCGGCCCGGCAGCGCAAGCTCGCCAACCGCGCTCGACGCGGCTCGCGCGCTCGCGTCACTCCACCGGCAGCCCTGCCGCCGCGTGCGCCGGAAACCCGTCGCCCTGGTCGAGCAGTTGCGTGAACCCCGCGCGGCGCAACACGCTCACGCCGATGCGCGAACGCGTGCCCCCGCCGCAGAAAAGCGCGACCGGTCGGTCGCGCGGCAGTTCGTTCGCGCGATCCGGCAGTTCACCGAGCGGCACGTGGCGTGCGCCCGGCACGTGACCTGACGCGTACTCCTCGGCGCCGCGCACGTCGAGCATCACCAGCTCGCCACGGCCCGCGCGCGCGAATGCGTCCGCGGCGCCGATCGCCTGCGTCACCGCAAGCGGCCCGCGCGCACGCTCCCACGCGGCGTAGGCACCCGCGCCGTACCAGCCCGTCACGCGGTCCAGCCCGATGAGCGAGAGTTGTCGCACGGCGGCGAGCACGCGCGCCGGATCGTCCGCGAGCAGGCTCACCGCCCGGTCGTAGGGCAGCAGCCACCCGGCCCACGTCGGGAACGAACCGCCCACCGGAATGCCGAGCGTGCCCGGAATGGCGCCCGCGAGCACGTCCTTCGTGGCCCGCACGTCCACCACCACGTCGCCGCGCTCGAGTGCGGCCGGGAGATCGTCGTCCGCGAGCCGGGGCGGCTCCCGCAAGTCGCCGAGCACCGGCGGCCCCTCCTTGTTCAAGCGCTTCATGTGCTTGAAGTAGGTGGGGGGTTCGGGTTGGCCCGCGAGCACCTCGGTCACGAATGCTTGCTCGTCGGCCGCGCGGAGCGCCCAGTTCGTCAGGCGTTCGTAGGCGACCGTGGTGACGGGTAGCCCGCCCAGGTTCTTGCCGCACGCCGAGCCCGCGCCATGCCCGGGCCATAGCATGAGGTGGCCCGCGACGCGCTGCTGAAAGCGCGCCAGCGACGCGTGCAGTGCGCGTGCGCCCTTCTCCATCGTGCCCGCCATGTTCGCGGCGCGCTCGAGCAGGTCGGGCCGGCCCACGTCGCCCACGAACACGAAGTCGCCGGTGAACGCGCCGAGCGGCTCCGGGCTCGCGGCCTCGTCGGTGAGCAGGAAGCTCACGTGCTCGGGCGTGTGCCCGGGCGTGGCCAGCACGTCGAGGCGTACGCTTCCCGCACGGATGGCACTGCCGTCGCGCACGAGCCGCACATTCGGCTCATTTGCCCAGTCATATTTCCAGTCCGCGCCGCCCTCGTCCGACAGGTACGCGAGCGCGCCCGCGCGCTGCGCCAGCTCGCGCGTGCCCGAGCAGAAGTCCGCATGGATGTGCGTCTCGGTCACGGCCACGATCTGCAGCTTATCGGCCGCCGCTGCCTGGAGGTAGCTGTTCACGTCGCGATTCGGGTCGATGACGATGGCCTCGCGCGAAGCGGTATCCCCGAGCAGGAAGCTCGCCTGTGCCAGCGCTTCATCATAGAGACGTCTGAGGATCAAGGGGCCCCCGGGGGTTCGAGTCGGGAGAGGTTGGAGCAATCGCGCCGCGCCCACAAGCGTGATTTGTCGTGCAGAGGCGGGCGGGGCAGACTGCCCGCGGGCAGCCGCCGCACGGCCCCGGAGGATCCGTCATGTCGCCGATCGTGACCTGGATGCTGGCGTTTACGCACCTGCTCGCGCTGGGCCTCGGGCTCGGTTCGATCTGGGTGCGAGGCCGCGCGCTCAAAGGCGCGCCGGGCCGCGATGCGCTCAAGAGCGCGTTCATGGCCGACACGTGGTGGGGCATCGCCGCGCTGGTGTGGATCCCCACCGGACTCGCGCGATTGTTCATGTCCAGCGACAAACCGCTCGAGTATTACCTCGCGAACCACCTGTTCTGGACCAAGATGGCGCTGCTCCTCGCCATCCTCGCGCTGGAGGTGGCGCCGATGCTGGCGCTGATCCGCTGGCGCAAGGCGTTCGGCCGCGGCGAGACGCCCGACACGGCGGCGGCGGGTCGCTACGCCGCGATCAGCGAGGCACAGGCCTGGCTCGTGGTGTTCATGGTGCTCGCGGCGACCGCGATGGCGCGAGGATTCGGCGCGCGCGGCTGACGGGTGACGCCCGCCGCCGCCGCCGCTACACTATCCTCGCCATGAAGATCTACACGCGCACCGGCGACGACGGCACCACGGGCCTGCTCGGGAGATCGCGCGTGCCCAAGCATGACGCCAGGGTCGAGGCCTACGGCAGCGTGGATGAGCTGAACGCCGTGCTCGGCGTGGTGCACGCGCACGACACCGAGCACTGGTTCGGGGAGTTCGTGCCGAGGCTCCAGGCCGCGCTGTTCCAGGTGGGCGCCGAGTTGGCCACGACCGATGCGGACCTGCTGGCGCGCCTGGTGTGCGTGTCCGACGACGACATCGCGGAGCTGGAGCGGGAGATCGACCGGCTCGAGGCCGACCTCGCCCCGCTCACGCGCTTCGTGCTGCCCGGGGGCACGGCGCTCGCCGCGGCCCTGCACCACGCGCGCACGGTGTGCCGGCGCGCGGAACGCCGGGTCACCGCGCTCGCCGCGGGCGAGCCCGTGAGCCCGCGCCTCGTACGCTGGCTCAACCGCCTCGCGGACCTGTTGTTCGTGATGGCGCGCTGGGCGAATCACCGCGCCGGAGTGCCGGATCGCAACTGGGTGCCGCCCAGCCCGAAGTGACCCGCGGGGCGATGCGCTGGACACCCCGCTGACAACGGGCCAGAACGCGCACTTGAATTCCTGGCGCCGCGTGCCGATAATCATCCCATCACCTTCTTCACGGTGGAGCCGCGGCAAGGATGTCGCCGCGTACCCGACTTCGCTCCACCGCGTCCGGCTCGGCACGCGAACCGCGCATCTTTGACTGGCGCGACGGCGTGCGAGCGTGTAGGTTCCCAGCGCGTAGCCTGCGGCTTGGGAACAGAAGGCCGAGGCCCATGGCGTCAGTCGCCGCTCGATGCGGACCTGCACGCCGAACGAATCCCCACCGCGATGCCGATGTCGGGCACCGGTGACGCCGGGGCGAGACGAAGCGCCGCCCACCGGCACCCAGCAGGTCGAGCGTGCTGTGTCCGCGCGCGCGATGCACCGTGAAACGAACACGGCCATCGCCCCGGAAACGCTCACCCGGTTCCACCGCGCAGCGGCATGGCGCACTCACGCCACGCTGCGCACAGGTCCACCCCCGGTGCACGAAGAGTGCGCGCCGGAAGGAAAGTTCATGAGACCACGTCGTCGCCGCCCCCGCGGCATGCGCCCGCAGGATCCGCAACAGCCGGGCGCCGCCCCAGAAGGATCTGCTTACGAATCTCCCGCCGCCCCCTATGAGGGCGGTCCCCCGGCCGACTACTCGGCCACGCCACCCATGGCGGGCCCCCCCGGCGGGGACCCCTCGGGGCCGCCGCCCTCGGGCGAGTACGCCGGGCCCAACGGCGCACCGGGCCCGGGATACGACCGCGGCTACGACCGCCAGGCGGCTGGACGCCGCCGTCGGCGTCGACCGCGGAACGGACGCTCTCAGGCCGGCCCGCAAGCACAGCAGCAACAGGGCGGATATCCGCAGCAGTCCAGCCAACAGGCCCGGCGTGGACGCAGACGCCGCGAGGGTGGCGACTTCCGCAGCGGACGACCGCAGCGCCCCGGACTCGAGATCCTGAAGGAGCTCCAGAACGCCGGCGCCGCGCTCGATCCCACCGAACGCCTCATCCTGGAACTTCCGGCGGGAGCAGGTGATCCGCCGTACGGGGACCGCGTCACCGGGCGCGCGATCGACCTGATCGCCCCGCTCGGTCGCGGTCAGCGCTGCCTGCTCGTGGCGCCGCCCAAGGCCGGCAAGACCCGCATCCTCCAGGCCATCGCCGCCTCGATCGCGCACAACCACCCCGAGGTCAAGGTGTACGCGCTCCTGGTGGACGAGCGTCCCGAGGAAGTCACCGACTTCAAGCGCAACACGCCCGCCGAGGTCATCGCCGCTTCCAGCGACATGACCGTGGACGAGCACATCGAGACCGCCGAGCGCGCCATGAACCTGGTGGCCGCCGAGGTGTTGGCGGGCAAGGACGTCGTGCTGCTGCTCGACTCCATCACGCGCCTCGCGCGCGCCTACAACGCAGCCGCCGGCAATGGCGGGCGCACCATGTCGGGCGGGCTCGATTCGAACGCCATGCAGTCGCCGCGCCAGATCTTCGGGGCAGCCCGCAAGATCGAGAACGGCGGCTCACTCACCATCATCGGCACGGCGCTCGTGGACACCGGTTCACGCATGGACCAGATCATCTTCGAGGAGTTCAAGGGCACGGGGAACTCCGAGCTGTTCCTGTCGCGCGAGCTGGCGGAGCGCCGCATCTACCCCGCCATCGACATCCCCCGGAGCGGCACGCGCAAGGAAGAGAAGCTCATCGCGCCGAACCAGTTGACCACGTTCCAGGCGCTGCGCCGCATCCTCGTGCAGATGCCACCGCAGGAGGCCATGCTGAAGCTGGTGGACCGCCTGGGCCGCACCAAGACGAACGAGGAGTTCTTCAACCTCGTGCGCGTGGGCGACAGCTAGGCGGAGCGAGCCGTCCTCCCCGATCGCACGAAACTCCGCTCGTCGAAACTCCCCACGTTCGAACTCCCTCGGGCCGGGTCACGTGTCGCCCCTGGAAGCGATCCCTCTCTGCTCGCGCGCCTCGAGCACGCGCGGCGCCTACGCTCCGACGTGGTATCTCGCCACCACCGCCGTGACGTTGTCGTGGGCCCCACGCTCGAGCGCGAGTTGCAACATCGCGTCGCATACGTCCTGGCTCGACCCGTCGCTTCTCAGCAGGGCGGCGAGCTCGTCATCGCTGACCTCGTTCGTCAAACCGTCCGTGCAGAGCAGCAGGCGGTCGCCGTCGACGACGCGCAGCGCATGCAGGCTGGCCTGCAGCTCGTCGTGCGGTCCTCCCACCGCCTGCGTGAGCACGTGACGATACCGGCGCGTCGCAGGATCGCTCTCCTGAAAGACTCCGGTATCGACGTAGTGCTGCGCGAGCGTGTGATCGCGCGTGATGCGCTGGAGTTGCCCGTCGCTCAACAAGTAGGCTCGCGAATCACCGATATGGATCAGGAACAGGTCGGTGCCGACGGTGAACGCGGAGGTGAACGTCGTGCCCATGCCGGCGAGCGCGGGGTCTGCCGCGGCGCGCCTCTTGACCTCGGCGTGGATCCCCGCCAGGTACCCGCGGCCGCGCTCCCACATCTGCTGGAGCTCGGCCTCCCGGGTGGCCGGATCATCCAGTCGCAGCGCCCACCGGGGTGCCGCGAGGATCAGGCGGATCGCCGACGTGAGCGCGGTGAAGCTCGCGACCTCGCCCGCCGCCATGCCTCCCATGCCGTCGGCCACCATCAGGATGTGCCCCGACTCCTCGCTCCGCGGCGGGAGCGCCGATTCGGGCAGGTTCGACAACACCCGGTCCAGCGTGCGTCCGAGGCGACAGGCGATGTAGCCGTCCTGGTTGGACTCGCGGACCTTGCCCGTGTCGCTGACGGCGCCGATGTCGAGTCGCGCTGTCTGGACGAACGGCGCCGGGGACTCTACGTCGGGGGGCGGTGAGAAACTCTCGGCCCCGGTCTGCGTCGGGGCGTCCGCGGACGCTTGCTGCGGAGTCCAATCGGTCATGGCGCGGGAACCTCCCGGAAGCTGCCACCAGCGCCCGTTCAACGCTATCGCAGACGCGTCACGCAAGCGACAGGAAAAGCTGGCTCCAGGGTCCCGGGCCGCGGGCCGCGGGCCGGCCCGAAGGCCGACCCGTCGCGCGCGGTCACGGCGTGGGCCGGACGCCGGTATCCACCCAGTGCACCAGGTCGAGGAAGTTCTGCGCCAGCTCATCCGTGGTGAACGCCACGTGGCCGTAGCTGTTCTTCCGGCGCTGGACCAGGTTTGCTCCGAGTCCTTTGGCGTTCACGGCGTCCGCCAGCAGCCCCTCGTGGAAGAACGGCACCACTGGGTCGCGCGTGTTGTGCAGCGTGAGCACGGGAATGCGCAGTTCACCCGAGGGCTCGCCATAATGCTTCATCCAAGCCTCTGCGTCCGCGGCCGAGCTGTAGCGCGCCACGCACGCGTTGAGCGGGCCGAGGATCGAAGCGGGCAGCGCTGCGGTGTAGGTGTGAGTCGCGTTGTCGAAGAACATGTGGCCGTGCGTGCGATCGCTGAGGTCCAGCGCGCCCTGCAGCTGGAACACGAGCACGTTGAACAGCGACGTGGCCAGCTCCTGGCCGCTCGCACCCGGCAGCGGGTGGCGCGTCACCAGGTTGAGGATGCCG
>JANNKI010000016.1:0-2308 GCA_031396225.1 bacterium
GCTTGAAGGACTCGGACCAGGTGAAGTAGCTGATCAGAGTCGTGGCCGTGCCGGGGCCGCCTGCCGTCATCGAGTAGGTGATGTCATAGGCCGTGAGCCCAATGAGCACCTGGTAGAGCGCTACGAGGACGAGAATGGTACGGATGTTCGGGATCGTGACATGGCGAAACCGCTGCAGAACGCCGGCGCCATCGATCGCCGCGGCCTCGTACTCAGCTCGCGGGATCGCCTGAAGTGCTCCCAGGAGAAAGATGGTCGCCAGCGGCAGCTGCGACCAGGAGTGAGCGATCGAGACGGAGACGAAGGCGAGACCCGGGTCGCTGAGCCAAGGGATGTACTCACGGATCAAACCGGCCGAGTAGAGGATGGCGTTCAGCGCGCCCCACTGCGGATTGAAGACCCATCTCCACATCACGCCGCTGACCACGAGCGGGACTGCCCAGGGGAGCAACGTCACTGGTCGCAACAGCCGGCTTCCCGGGAAGGCCTCCCGGAGCACCGAGGCGGCCCCGAGGGCCGTCACGGTCGTCAGCACGACGGTCACGAGCGTGAAGCCCGTGGTCACCTGAAAGGCCTTCAGAAAGTAGCCGCTCGCAATAACCTCCCCGTAGTTCCCGAGGCCGACGAACGACGGCGGCAGGAGCGGCGAGGAAATCTGGAAACTGGTCCAGAGAGCGTGACCCAGCGGGTAGACCGTGAACAGCCCGACGAGAGCGAGGGCGGGCGCGACAAGGAGCCACGCGTTCCGCCTTTCAGTCGTCCATCGGCCGACGCGGGGGCGGCGCCATGCAGGACCGGGGCGGGACTGGTTCTCCGCCAGGGGCAAGCGTCCGCCCCTCGCTCGAATCGGCCCTAGGGGGTCAGGCGCCGTATTGCTGCTTCAGTGCACGCGCCTTGTCGGCGGCAGCCTTGAGGGCATCGGCGATAGTCACTTCTCCGACGAGAGCCTTGCCCATCTCCAACCGCATAGCTTCGCCCCAGATGCCGGTCCAGACCGTCTGGCGCTTCGCCCGGGCAGTCTTCTCCTGCTCCTTGAGCTTGGCCACGTCGACCCAGGTCGCGAACGACTTCTGAACGTCTACATCATCGAACAGCGGCAGCTGGCCGAAGCCGAGCCCCTTCTCCACCGCCCAGCGCTTTGCCACCGTGTACTCGCCCTCGGGAGCGCCGCCGAAACTCTCGATGAAGCGCGCCGCCGCCTTCGTAGCGTCGGCACCGCGGTCCACAGCCATCTTGGTCATGTTGTAGAACTTGGCGAAGCCGAGCGTTTCGTGAGTCTTGCCCGGCATCATCGCCAGCTCGAATTGCCCGGCCAGGGGCGACGTGCCCTTGTTGTTCAGTGCTGCCAGGTTGTAGTTGTACAGGACGGTGAAGGCGTTCTGGCCGGTGTTCATCGCCTTGGCGACTTCCGTTTCGTGCGGCGAGATGACGGCGAAGCCGTTCTTGACCGAATCGGCCATGAACTGAAGCTGCTCGAAGCCCGGGCTGCTGGAATCCTCGAAGATGGGGTCGTAGTTCTCATCGAAGAGTTCGCCGCCGCGGCTCATGACCATGGCCGTGAACGTCTCGAGGCTCGTCGGCAGCGTCTGCGCGAACTCCCAGATGATCGGCTTGTCGAGGCCCTTGCCCTGCATGGATGTGGCCATCTCGGCCAGCTCTTCCCAGGTCTCAGGGGCCCGGTCGACGCCGAACTTCTTGGCGACCGTCGGATTCCAGATGAACGAAACGATGTCGGCGTAGTACGGCAGCCCGTACACCTTGCCGTTGTAGGTCATGTCGGCCAGGGCGTAGCCGACGATCTGATCCCGGTACTTGTCGAAGTCGAGCTTGTCCTCGATGGGCACGACCCAGCCCGCCTTGGCGAACTCGGGCAGCCAGTCGCCACCGTTATAGAGGATGTCCGTCCCCGTGTTCGAGGTGAAACGCTGGACCATCGTCTCGCGGTAGGCGTTCCACGGGTAGTCGGTCAGCTTAACGGTGGCATCCGGGTTCTCCGCCTCCCAGGCCTTGATGTTCTCAAGGACCGTTTCGATGCTGTAGCTCCAGACGGCGAAGTCCAGCTGGATCACGCTTGGCTTCCCGCTGCCGGGGGGCGACCCAGCTGGCGATCCACCCGGCGCCTGCCCTCCGCAGGCAGCGACGAGGATCGCGATCGCCGGATAGGACAACCCCAGCGCGAGGCCGCGTTGGAGTACCTCGCGGCGGCTCAGCCGCCCGGCGAGCGCCTCGTGGTATAGCTCCCGCTCGTCCATCGTAGCCACCTCTTCCTCCTCTCGCTCCTCAGCGTGACCGGACGGCCCGGCCCGGT
>JANNKI010000040.1:0-3001 GCA_031396225.1 bacterium
CACCAATCGCACCGTGGGCACCGCGCGCCGCACCTTGAACAGGCCGCTCGCCCCGGCGTCCGCGTACCAGCGCACGCCCAGCGGACGCGCCTCCCAGGCGTCGGCCAGCGATTCCAGCATGTGCGGGGTGAGCCGCAACCACCAGCCGCTCGGCGCGCCGAGCGGAACGCGAGCCCCGCGCTTGCGCTTGCCCGACAGGTCGCCCTGCGGGAGCGCCTCCAGCCAGTCCACCATGGGCGCGACGTGCTCGGGGTCGGGCAACTCGAACCACGCGCGCTCGGGAGCGGATATCGGAGCTTCCGCTGCCGACGTTGGAGTTTCCGCCGCCGACGTTGGAGTTTCCGCCGCCTCCGGCGGCTCGGATCCGTTCGTTTCTGCAGCGGGCGCGGACTCCACGGATTCCATCTGCGCGAGCACGGCGTCGTCCGGCTCGAGCCTCGCCCAGCCCGAACCGGGGCGATACTCGAACACCTCGCCCTCGGGTGTGATCACCCCCGGCGCCCAGTGTGCCGCGCGTGACGCGGCGAACATGCGCACGCGCAGCCAGTCCTCGGCCGCCAGCTCGAAGCAGCCGATCACGTCCACGTCGTGCACGCGCGTGAGCCGCCGGAGCGCCGAGCGCACCACCGGGAACGAGCGCGACAGGCGCTCGAGCACCGCACCGTCGTTGCGGCGGAGCGCCAGGCCGCCTTCTTGAAGCAGCTTCACCACCTCGCGTGGGGGCTCGTCCACGATGCGCACGAAGCGCCCGCCGACGAGCGCCACGTGCGTCCGACCGCCCGAAGCCAGCCCCAGCGGCGACAACAGCACCGCCTCGGCGAACGGCCGCGTCGCGCCGTCGGGCCATTCGAGTGACAGCTCGAGCCGCGGCGCAACGCCACTCGTGTCGCACACGGGCACCACGCGCACCTCTTCCGTCTGCAGGCTCGCGCGCGCGCCCGGCTCCACGCCCGCACGCTCGGCGAGCGCGGTGGGCAGCGTCGGGCTCCACGTGAAGTGCGGCGACTCCGGCACACGGTCGAGCAACGCCTGCATGCGCTCGCTCGAGAGCTCGATGCGCGTGCCCCCCGGCACGTGCGGCGTCGAGAACTCGGGCGCGGTGAGAGCGCGCAGGAGGCGCGCCTCGGGAGGTGCGAACAGCGTCGGGTGGCGCTTGAGCTCGGCGCCCAATTGCTCCAGCTGACGCCAGGTGCGCGCCGCGTCCGTCAACCCAGACGCCGTCACGCGGGCCTCGAGCGCGAGCAGCGCGCCCAGTGGCCCGGGCTCCAGATGCAGGATCGCGCGCAGGCGTCGCGGCTCGGTCGGCCCGCGATCGGCCCAGTGCGCGAGCGCTTCCACCGCGTGCTCGTGCCGCAGCACCGCGGCGCGGTCCTCCAGTCGGCCCGCCGCCTCGCGCGCCTCGAGCCCCGCTGGTTCCAGCGCCAATTCGGGCGGGGCGAGCTTCGCCCAACGCGAGTGATCCCAGCGCCCCGCTCGCCGCGCGGCGGCCAGCAACAGCACGCCGAGCGCCCAGGCGTGCTCGCACGCCCGTCCGGCGGGACACGAGCACAGGCTCGTCGCACCTTCGTCGCCCCACGCCCAGCGGGACACGTACTGGTGGCCGTCGGCGATGTTGGCCCGCACGCCGCGCGAATCCGCGCCCACGCCACTCACCGCATCCGGTCGAGCCAGCTCGCGCCCGCGCACGGCCCGGTCAGTGGGGAGCTTGAGCAGCGCGTCGCTCAATGCGTCGAGCGCGGTGCGCGGAAGGCCTCGGGCGAGCACCGGGAGCGTCGGGTCCATCCCCACAGCATCGGGGGGAGTCGCCTGCGGGGCAAGTCCGGGTGCGATGTTGAAGTTTTCGACGGCTGCGGCCGCGCCCGCGCATGCTACCGTTCCAACCTCGGTCCATTGTTACCACCACACGCCGGAGGAGCCCGCCGTGTCGCCCGACCTCTACCCCGTCCCGCCGCACGTCCGCGACCGCGCGCACATCCGTTCGCTCGAGCAGTACCAGGCGCTCTACGACCGCTCGCTCGCGGACCCCGACGGGTTCTGGGCGGAGCAGGCGCTCGCGCTCGACTGGTTCCACCCGTGGCACCGCGTGTTCGACGCCGACTACGAGCAGGTGGACTTCGGCTGGTACCTCGGTGGCCGGCTGAATGCCTGTTTCAATTGTGTCGACCGCCACGTCGAGCACCACGGCGATCGCACGGCCATCATCTGGGCGGCGGACGAACCGGGCAGCTACCGCCACGTGTCGTATCGCGAGTTGAAGCACGAGGTCTGCCGACTCGCGAACGTGCTACTCGCGCACGGCGTGCGCAAGGGCGATCGCGTCTGCCTCTACATGCCGATGATCCCCGAGACGGCTTACGCTATGCTCGCATGCGCGCGCATCGGCGCTGTGCACTCCGTGGTGTTCGGCGGATTCTCGGCGGAATCGCTGCGCGACCGCATCCTCGACGCGGGCTGCAAAGTGCTGATCACCGCGAACGAGGGGCTGCGCGGCGGCAAGAGCATTCCGCTCAAGGCCATCGCCGACCAGGCTATCGAGGGGCTGTCCGTGGTCGAGACCGTGCTGGTCGCGCGTCGCACCGCGCGCGACGTGCCCATGCGCGAAGGCCGCGACCGCTGGCTCGACGACGAGATGAAGCGCCAGCGCAGCACCTGCACGGTGGCGTGGATGGGCGCCGAGGATCCGCTGTTCATCCTGTACACGTCGGGCAGCACCGGGAAGCCCAAAGGCGTGCTTCACACCACGGGCGGCTACCTGGTCTACGCCGCCATGACGCACAAGCTGGTGTTCGACTGGCACGAAGGCGATGTCCACTGTTGCGCTGCCGACGTCGGCTGGATCACGGGCCATACCTACATCGTGTACGGCCCCCTCGCGAACGGTGCGACCACGACGATGTTCGAGTCGATCCCGACCTACCCCGACGCCGGCCGCTACTGGGACATGATCGAGCGCCACAAGATCACGGTGTTCTACACGGCCCCGACGGCGATCCGGGCGCTC
>JANNKI010000061.1:0-22518 GCA_031396225.1 bacterium
GGCGCGCGCCGCGGAACCGCGCTCGGCCGCGGCCACGCGCAGGGCGGCCGCGGCGCGGGTGGCGCGCAGCGCGTCGTCGCCCAGCAGCGCCTCGAACGCGCGCGCAAGCCCTTCGGCATCGGCGACGCGCCACAGGCCGCCGGCCCGCTCGAGCGCGCGAACGCCCTCGCGCTGCGAGGAGTCGTGCATGCCCATGACGACCGCGGCCCCGCAGGCTGCCGGCTCCATGGGGTTGTGCCCGCCGTAGGGCGCGAGGCTCCCGCCCACGTAGGCCACGTCCGCTGCGCGATACCACTGCGTGAGCACGCCCAGGCGTGCGTCCCACCGCCACGCGTCGGACGGCGCCGCTTCGGCCATGGCGGTGAGTCCGGCGGCGATGGCCTCGGCCTGGATCTGCGACAGGGCGCGCGGATGCCGCGGCACGGCCACCACCTGCCAGCGGGCTCGCAGAGCGGCCGGCACCGCGCGCCACGCGCGCACGACCAACCGGGTCTCGCCTGGCCGCACGTTGCCCAGCACCAACAGCGGGCGGCCCGGCTCCAGTCCCAGCGCAGCGCGCTCCGCTGCGCGATCGCTCGCCGGTTCCGGCAGGCCATCGCTCTTGAGATTCCCGACGATGCTCGTGCGCTCCGGGGGCGCTCCGAGCGAGAGCCAGCGCTGCTGGTCGTCCTCCCCCTGGCACAGCACGCCGGCCAGTCCGTGGACGAGGGAACGCAGCTCGCCTCCGAGCCGGCGATAGCGATCGGCGGAACGTTGCGAGAGTCGCGCGCTCACCACCGCCACGGGCACGGATTCGGTTCGCGCGCGCAACAGCCAGTGGGGCCATAGCTCGGTCTCGATCAGGAACAGCCGTTCGGGTCGCACGCCGCGCCAGAACCGCCGCACCGTCTGCGGCGTGTCCAGTGGCGCGAGCGCGGCGCCGTGGCCCATCGCGGTCAGCCGCTCGCGGCCCGAGCGCGTGCTCGCCGTGAGCTGGAAGCGAGCGTCGGGCTGCCGACGGGCGAGTTCGCGCACGAGCGGCTGTGCGGCCACCGCCTCACCGAGCGAGGCCGCGTGCACCCAGGCGTGGCAGCCTCCGGGCCGCGACGTCCGCCCCAGCCGCTCGGACCACAGCACTCGTTCGGCGGGCGATGTGAACACGCCCGCGGCGGGCGCCAGTGCCCCCAACACCGGCGCGAGCAATCGGTAAGCGCCCCACAGTGGATTCACGGCGTCTCCCCCGCGCGCTTCCGGATCGCGTTCGTGTGGTCAGTCAGTGCGGCCTGGAGCCGGCGGAGTGGCTCGTCTCCCGATTGGAGCGTGACGGGCTCTCCATGCGACACCACCACGCGCGCGAACGGTCGCGGCACCCGGAAGCGATCCCACGAGCGAAACACCCAGGCGGACCGGACCCCGAGCGCCATCGGGACCACGCGCATCCCGGTCCGCTCCGCCACGTACACCGCGCCCACCTTCGCCACTTCGGCCGGCCCGCGCGGGCCGTCCGGCGTGAACGCGAGGTGGCGACCGCGCTCGGCCCACGCCAGCAGCTCCCGCACGCCCGCGTCGCCGCCGCGCGTGCTCGAGCCGCGCGCGGTCACGTACCCCAGGCGTTCAATCAGGCGCGCGACCAGTTCGCCGTCATGGTGCCGGCTCACCAACACGGCGATGCCCTCGTCGCGGCGGTGGAGCGCGAGCGGCAACAGGCCCGAGTGCCAGAGCGCGTAAATGAAACGCTCGCCCGCGGCCAGCGCCCTCGTATAGCCCGGCGCGTCGGCGACCTCGACGCGCCACGTGAGCGCGAGCAAGCGGGCGAGCAGGGAGCCCAGGAGCGCTGCCCCCGGCAGCCACCACGGATGGCTCGCCGCGCTCACGCCACCAGCTCCCAGGCCAGGTCGGCCACGCGCTGCGAAGCGCCCGGGCCGCCCAACCGCTCGCGCACCACCACCGCCAACGCCGAACGCGCCCGCGCGGCCTCGACCGGATCGTCGAGCCAGCGCGCCAGTGCGCCCGCCACCGAGCCGGCCCGGAACGCGTGCTGGATGAACTCGGGTGCGACCTCGGCGCCCGCCACGATGTTCGGAAGCCCGATGTGCGAGAGTCGAACGACCCGGCGGGCGATGGCGTGGTTCAGCCAGCCCACCCGGTACACGATCGCGAGGGGCGTGCCGAACAGCGCCGTCTCGAGTGTCGCCGTGCCCGAAGCGACCGCACAACACGTCGCGAACGCCTGCACGCAGCGCGTCCGACCACGCACGACGCGGGCACACGTCAGCAGGCGCGGATCGACCCCGTCCGCGGACAGGCCGTTCGCCAGCGCCAGCACGGGCACCACGTCGGCTCGGCCCGCCACCAGCTGGCGCGCCGCGTCGAGCAACACGTTGCCATGCGCGGCCAGCTCGCCGCGCCGACTGCCCGGCAGCAACCCCACGATCCTCGCGTGCGGCGCCACGCCCAGTTCCGCTCGGAACGCGACCTCGTCGATCTCGGGCGCGAGCTCGTCCAGGAGCGGATGGCCCACGAACGTTGTGGGCACACCCGCCTCGCGAAACAGCGGCTCCTCGAACGGGAACACCACGGCGAGCCGGTCCACCCACGCGGCCATCTGCCGGGCGCGCTCCGCATGCCACGCCCAGACCTGGGGCGCGATGTAGTAGAGCACGCGAGCGCCGTGTCGCTTGAGCTCCGGCCCGAGCCGCAGGTTGAAGCCCGGGTAGTCCACCAGCACCACGGCGTCGGGACGGAACGCGTCCACCTCCCTCAGCAGCGCGCGGCGCGCTCGGAGCAATACCGGCAGCTTGGCGAGGATGCCGCTGAAGCCGATCACCGCCAGGTCCTCCTGCGGCATGATGGTCTCGGCGCCCGCCGCACGCAGCGCGGGGCCGGCCACGGCGCGCACGCGCACGGGCCCGCGCTCGCGCAGCGCCCGCACGAGCCGCGCCGCGTGCGCATCGCCGGAGGGCTCCCCGGCCACGACGAGCAGGCGCCGCTCGCGCCCACCCGCCTGCTGGTTCAGGTCACCGCCCAGTGCCGGGCGCGGCGGCGCATGGCGTCGCGAACCTGCTCGGCCACCGACAGCGCATCGCGCCCCGCGCGCGCGGACGCCGCGCCCGCACCGTCTCCGCGCAGCGAGCGCAGGAAGGCCGTGAGCTCGAGCGCCAGCGGCTCGCCGGCGGGGATCTGCAGCTTCGTGCGTCGGATGCCCGCAAGCAGCGCGAGCGGATCCACCGCGCCGGGCTTGAACGAGCCCGGATCGCGGATCACGAATGCCTCGCCCGCCTTTTCGAACAGGTCCACGCTCACGTAGGCGTCGCGCGTGAAGAACCGGATGCGCCGCAGGCGCTCCACCGACACGCGGCTCGCGGTGAGGTTCGCAACGCAGCCGTCCGCGAACTCGAGCCGCGCGTTCGCGATGTCCTCGGTGCTCGACAGCACCGCGACGCCGACCGCGGACAGATCCGAGGGCGTGTGCCCCGTCAGGTGGAGCACGGCGTCGATGTCGTGGATCATGAGGTCGCCCACCACGTCGATGTCGAGCGAGCGTGGCTGGAACGCCGCCAGACGGTGTGCCTCGATGAACTTGGGCTCGCGCACGAACGGCCGCGCAGCGAGCAGGGCCGGGTTGAAGCGCTCCACCTGGCCTACTTGCAGCATGCGTCCGGCGCGCTCTGCGGCCGCGATCATGGCGTCGGCTTCGGCCACGGTCACCGCCATGGGCTTCTCGACGAGCACGTGGCAGCCGGCGGCGAGCGCCTGTTCCGTGGCCTCGAGGTGGGCCACCGTGGGCGTGGCCACCGACACGGCCTCGCACTCGGCCAGCAGCGCCTCGGGCGTCGTGAACACACGCCCGCCGTACTGCTTCGAGACCGCATCGGCCCGCTCGCGCGAGCGGTCGTAGACGCCCACCAGGTCGGATTCGCGCAGGCTTCCGTACACGCGGGCGTGCTTTTCGCCCCACACCCCCACGCCCCACACCCCGCAACGCACCGGTTTCACGTCGCTCTCCTCCCGCGCGGTCAGCGCGTGATGCCGCGGACCGAAGTTTCGCAGAAACGCGCGAAGTGCTCGGCCTCGGGGATGTCCGGCAGTTCGCGACGGATGGTCTCGACCGCACGCGACGCGGTCGAGCCGTCGCGGAAGAAGATACGATACGCTCGTTCGAGCGCCTCGCGGGTCTCGCGGCCGAAGCCCCGCCGCTCGAGGCCGATGGCGTTGACGCCGGCGTTCCGGGGCGGACTCCCGGCGGACTTCACGAACGGTGCGATGTCCTGCGAGATCCGCGAGCCGCCGCCGATCATGGAGTGGCGGCCGATGCGGGTGAACTGGTGCACCACCGTGCCACCCCCGACGATGGCCCAGTCGTCCACCACGACGTAGCCGGCCAATTGCACCGCATTCGCGATGACCACGTGGGTCCCGACGCAGCCGTTGTGCGCCAAGTGCGAATAGGCCATGAACAGGCTGTGACTGCCGATGCGTGTCGCCTCGCCGGGCTCGGTGGCGAGGTTCGCGGTCATGTACTCGCGGAACACGTTGTGGTCGCCGATCAACAGGTGCGACGCCTCGCCGGGATACTTGAGGTCCTGGGGCGGCGAACCCAGCACCGCGCCGTGATGCACGTGGTTGTCGGAGCCCAGCGTGGTCCAACCGGTGATCAGGGCGTGCGCATCGATGCGCGTGCGGTCGCCGACGCGGACGTGTTCGCCGACGATCGTGCCGGGCCCGACCACGACGTCCTCGCCAAGCTGGGCGCGTGGGTCCACGAACGCGGCCGGGTGGAGGTACACGCTCATGGACGCCGGTCCACCACGGTGGCGAGCAGCTCCGCCTCGGCCACCAGCTGGCCGTCCACGTACGCCTCGCCGCGCATCTTCATGGTGCGGCGCTTGACCGACAGCAGCTTGAGCTTGAAGCGCAGCTGGTCGCCTGGGACGACCGGTCGCCGGAATTTCGCCCCGTCGATGCCCATGAAGTACATGAGCTTGTTCCCGGGATCGTCCACCGAGTTCAGCATGAGCATGCCGCCCACCTGCGCCATGGCCTCGAGGATCAGCACCGCCGGCATGACCGGATGCCCGGGGAAGTGGCCCTGGAAGAATGGCTCGTTGATGGTGACATTCTTCAGGCCCTCGATGGACCGGCCCTCTTCGATGTTCGTGATGCGATCCACCAGCAGGAACGGATAGCGGTGCGGCATCAGGTCCATGATCGCCGTCGTGTCCCACTCCTCGGGCGGCCCACCTTCGCGCCGTCCGGGCAGCGGCAGCGATTGCTTGAGTTGCTTCACGAATGCCACGTGTCCCTGGTGCCCGGAGCGATTCGCGCTCACGTGCCCGAGCAATGGGCCGCCGAGGATGAACAGGTCGCCGAGCAGGTCGAGGATCTTGTGGCGCACGAACTCGTCCGGAAAGCGGAGTTTCTCCTCGTTTAACACGCGGTCCTTCCCTACGACGATCGCGCTCTCCAGCCGTCCCCCCTTGATCCAGCCGGACTGGCGCAACTGCTCGAGGTCGCTCTCCAGTACGAACGTGCGTGCCGGTGCGATCTCGGCCAGAAACGTCTCCGGGGTGATCTCGAGCGAGTGCTCCTGCACGCCGATGACGGGGTGGTCGTACTCGATGCGGAACGAGATGCGAAAGCCCTGGTACGGCACCGCCGACAGCTCAACGCCGTTCTCCGTCCATCGCACCGGCTTCGTCACCTTGATGTGGCGCGTGGGCTTGTCCTGGTCCTGGAGCCCGGCCGCCAGGAGCGCCTGGGCGATGGGCCCGGCGCTGCCGTCGTGGCCCTCGGGCACCTCCATGGTGCTGGTCTCGATGATCAGGTTGTCGATGCCGAGGCCCGCGACCGCGGCGAGCACGTGCTCCATGGTGTGTACCTGCACGCCGTCCTGCTGGAGGATGGTGCGGCGGCCGGCGCCCGGATCGAAGTGGGCGTTCTCGGGGCGCACGCGCACCTCGGGCCGCCCCGGCAGGTCCGTGCGCACGAAGCGCACGCCGTACCCCTCCGGCGCGGGCAGGAATCGCATCACGCCCTTTTCGCCCGTGTGCAATCCCACGCCCTCGATGACGGCGGGTCCTTTCACCGTCCGCTGCGGCCTGCCACTCACCGCATGCTCTCCTTGTGGTTCTCCTCGAGCTTCGCCACGCGCGACTCCAGGGTCTTCGTGCGGTCGAACAATTGCGGCAGCCGCTGCAGGTACGCGTTGATTCGCTTGACGAGCGGCAGCGGGGACGCCGGCGTGCCGAACACGGTCGTGTCGGCCGACACGGACTTGGTCACGCCGCTCTGCCCGCCCACCTGCGCGCCCTTGCCGAGCTTCACATGGCCGATGACGCCGGCCTGGCCGCCGATGGTGACGAAGTCCTCGAGTTCGGAGCTCCCGGAGATGCCGACCTGCGCCACGATGATGCAGTGCTGGCCGATCACCACGTTGTGCCCGATCTGGACCAGGTTGTCGATCTTCGTGCCGTCGCCGATGCGCGTGCTGTCGGTGGTGGCGCGGTCCACCGTGGTGTTCGCGCCGATCTCCACGTCGTCGCCGATCACGACGTTCCCGACCTGGGGCACCTTGTGGTACCGGCCGGCGTCGAATGCGAAGCCGAACCCGTCGGCGCCGATGATCGCCCCCGAGTGCAGGATGCAGCGGTCGCCGATCACGCACTCCTCGCGCACCACGACGCGCGGGTAGAGCAGGCATCCCTCACCCACCGTCGCCTGCACGCCCACGTAGCAGCCAGCCATGAGCACGCTGTTCGCTCCGATACGCGCCCCGGGCTCCACCGTGCATTGGGGTCCCACAGACGCCCCGTCACCGATGTGCGCCGCGGGCGAGACCACGGCGGTGGGATGCACGCCGGGCAGCGGCTGGTAGAGGTCCGGCCGGAACAGCCGCACGGCCATCTGAAACCCCAGGTACGGATGGTCCACCTGAAGCAGCGGCACCGGCGCATGCCGTGGCTCCCGGTCGCAGATCACGGCCGAAGCCCGGGTCTCGGTGAGATAGCCCTCGTAGCGCGAGTTCGCCAGGAACGTCACGTCCCCCGGCTGCGCCTCGCGGATGCCGGCCACGCCGCGGATCAGGATCGAGTCGTCCCCAACGACCGTGCCCCCGAGTTCCGAGGCCAACTCGGCCAGCGTTCGCGTGCTCATTCGCTCCTCCCTAGTTCGCGCCGCCGCCAGCCGCGTTGGCGTTCAACTCCGCGATCACCTCGGTCGTCATGTCGAGGGTCTTGTCGGCGTAGATGATGAATCCCGAGGACGCGTCGAGCACCAGGTCGAGTCCGCGTTGGGCCGCGATCTTCTCCACGGCTCGGCGCACGAGGACCACGATCTCCTCCGTGGCACGCGTGTTCTCCTGCGTCGCGCGCCCGTTCGCTCCCCAGACCTCCTGCACGAAGCCCTCGTACTCACTGATGGCCCGTTGCAGGGTGGACTCCTTCTCCTGGCGCTTGAGCGCCGAGAGCACGGGGCTCTGGTCGCGCACCTCTTTGCGCAGGTCGTTCACGATCTTCTCCTTCTCGGCCGCCTCGTCGCGCCAGCCCTGCACCTGGCGCTCGAAGCGCTGCTGCGCCTCCTGGGCCGTCTTGAACTCCAGCCAGATCCTCGCCGAGTCGATGTAGCCGACGCGCACCTGCGCCTGGACCGGAGCCACCGCCAGCAGGGCGACGGCCACCGCGGCGAGGGCGGCGCGCGCCGCAACGGACCCTGGGCGCATCGCGGCCTCCTAGAAGTTGACGTTCCCGAGCATGAAATGCCCGGTCCATCGCGGTTTGTCGTCGCGATGGAAGCCATAACCGTAGTCGAACCCGATGTTGCCGAGCAGCGGGATCTCCATCCGGAACCCGAGCCCCGCGCCGACGTTCAGGTCGAGCGGCCGGATCTCGCGGCGCAGGTCCCAGACGTTTCCGGCATCGAAGAAAAGCACACCGTGGAGAGGGTGGGCAATCGGGAACTGTTGCTCCAGCGTGAACATCGCCAGGTAGCGGCCGCCGGGATAGCGGATCCGCGTCACCCGGGTGGTGTCCTTGCCGTCATTGCGATCCACGTCGAAATACGTTGTGTCAAAGCGCGAGAACTTGGGCGGCACGACCTGGTAGTCATCGTAGCCGCGCAGCGGGTCCGGGGTGTTGCCGCCACCCAGCCGGAAGCGCGAGTAGTCGGGCACGATCCCGTGCTTCCACGGGTAGCCGTTCACCGTCCCCACGCGCACGCGCATCATCGTGGTGATGCGCTTGTGCAGCGACGGCAGGTAGGCCCGTCCCTCGTAGCGATGGCGATGGTAATTCAGATCGCCGCCGAACGGGCCGCCCGTGAATTCGTCGTTCGCGGTGAGACGCGTTCCCTTGGTGGGATAGAACGGGTTGTCCGAGCTGTTGCGCAGGAAGTTCGTCTCGAGCGTGCTGGTCAGTTCTTCCCGGCCCACGCGGATGCCTCCCAACTGGATCCCCGTGCGCACGTTCGTAAATCGCAGGCCCTCGAACGTGTACGACACCGAGCCGCGCGAGTAGTCCGGCCACGGCAGCGGCCGTCCGATGCGCCCCGACAGGCCGCGGCGCTTCTGGTCGAACTCGTCGAGGATGCGGAACGTGTTGTAGACCGAGAACCCCAGCAGCGTGGGCGAGTCGTGGAACCACGGCTCCGTGAAGCTCAGCCGGTAGTCCTCGCGTCGGCCGCCGCGCTCGAGGTGCAGCGACAGCTGCTGGCCATTGCCGAGCACGTTGTTGTGGCCGATCTCGAGGAAGCCGGTGAGACCGGCCTCGTTCGTGTAGCCGGCGCCTGCCGACGCCGTGCCCACCTGCTTCTCGGTGACACGGAACACCAGGTCCACGTCCGAACTCTCGGCGGGCGTGAAATCCGGGATGACCTCGTTGAAGATGCTCAGCCGCATGACGTCGCTCTGGCTGCGCATCAGCGCGGAGCGCCGGAACCGGTCGCCCTCGCGGATGTTGATCTCGCGGCGGATGACCTTCTCGCGCGTGCCCTTGTTGCCGGTGATGCTGATGCGGCGCACGTGCGAGGGCGCCCCCTCTGTGACGCCGAACGTCACATCCACCACCGAGTCACGCACGACCTCTTCCCGCGCCTCCACGCCGACGTAGAGATAGCCCTGCTCGGCGTACTCGCCGTAGGCACCGCTCACCGCCTTCTGGATGCGGGCCTTGCTGTACTGCGGGCCGCCCTTGCGGGGCCACTGCTTGTCCAACTCGGACGTGGCGACCACCAGGTTGCCTTCCCAGGCCACCGCGCCCTGCTGGTAGAGGCGGCCCTCGGTCAGCGCGACCACGAGCGTGAGCGCGCGCGACGTCGCGCCGGGATCGAGGCGGAAGGCGTCCACGCGCATGTCGCGGTAGCCGTGGTCGTGATACCAGCCTTCGAGCTTCTCCCGGTCTTCGGCAAACGTCTCGTCCTTGATGTCACCGCCGCCCAGGAACCACCGCTGCCTTGACTTCATGGCCTTCCGCAGGCGCTTCTCGGGGAACGCCGTGCGGCCCTCGAACCGGATGCTCGTGATGCGCACCTTCTCGCCCTCGTTCACGATGAACTTGAGGTGCACCTCGTTGCGACCCTGGAGTGTGTCGGCGCGGCTCGTGATGCGCGCGCGCGAGAAGCCCTCGTCCTTGTAGTACTGAACGAGCGTGTCCACCTGGTTCGCCGTCGCGGTGGGCGTATAGGGCTCGCCTACTTTCAGGAACAGCTTCTTCTCGAGGTCGGAGTCCTCTCGGTGCTTCATGCCCTCGAATGAGACCTGGGCGATGCGCGGCCGCTCAACGACCACGATCACCAGGTCGATCACGTTCTCGTCGGGCCGCAGGTGGCGATCGATGGTGGCGTCCGAGAACAATCCCAGCGCCAACACCTTGCGCAGGCCGCGCCGGACCACGTCCGAGGCGAACGTCGTGCCCGGGCGCACCTCGAACGTGCGGAGGATCCGGAGCGAGTCGGTGAACGCGTTGCCCTCGACGCGGATGCTGCCGATGATCGGGGGCGCGGTCGGGGCCTCGGTGGCCGGCTCGGGAGCGGCCCCGGACGGCGTCTGGGCGGTCACGGGAAGGCCCGGCGCCAGGCTCAGGCACAACAGGACCGCGGTCCGGAGCAACCACCGCCACCGGGACCGCCTGGACGACGTCAGCGAATCGGGCACTCGGGGCTCTCCTGTGGCCACGGAAGGGGTTCCCAGCGCCCACGCCCGCGGAACGGCATCCTTGCGACCGCGAGCCGGGCGGCGTGGCCATGCTGGGGGGGAGTCGATGCGCGATGATGGACAAGAGCACGGCCCTTGTCCAGCGCACGCCCGGCGCGAAATATGAGTTCTCCTACCCCGTTCCGGCGCCGCCGGTTGCATCGCAGGCTGCGAGGGGCTCGCCCGCATCGGCCAGGAGGTCTCGAACGCCGACCGCCGGGCTCCCTCGCGGGCACCCGGCGGCGGAACGGCGTGGGTTGGGTCGGCGTCAGGCGCTCGGGACCGCCGGGACGGGCGAGGGCGAGGGCACGGGGGCCACGCCGAAGTCCAGTTGGTCGTCCTTCCGGGTCACCTTCACGTTCGTGCCCGGCGGGATCTGCCCCTTCAGGATGAAGTCCGCGAACGGGTCCTCGAGCAACCGCTGGATGGCGCGCTTGAGCGGGCGGGCGCCCAGCGTGGGATCGAAGCCCTTGTCGATCAGGAGTTCGGTCGCCTCGGGCGTGAGCTCGAGCGTGATGTCCTGCAGCTTCAGTCGGCTGCTGAACTGGCCCAGCAGGATATTCACGATCTCCTTCATGTCGTCGCGCACCAGACCGCGGAACACGATCACGTCGTCGATGCGGTTCAGGAACTCGGGGTTGAACGTGCGCTTCAGCTCGTCGTGCACCGTGGACTTGATCGCACTGAACTGCTGCGCCTCGTCCCGCTGCTTGAAGCCGAGCTTCTGCCCGCCGCTGATGATCTGCCGGCCGCCGAGATTCGACGTCATGATGATGACGGTGTTCTTGAAGTCCACGCGGCGGCGCGAGCTGTCGGTGAGCACGCCGTCGTCCAGGACTTGAAGCAGCACGTTGAATACGTCGGGGTGCGCCTTCTCGACCTCGTCGAGCAGCACCACCGAGTAGGGCTTGCGCCGCACCTTCTCGGTGAGCTGGCCGCCCTCCTCGTAGCCCACGTAGCCCGGAGGAGCGCCCACGAGGCGCGACACCGAGAATTTCTCCATGTACTCGCTCATGTCGATGCGGATGAGCGCGCTCTCATTGTCGAACATGTAGGTCGCCAACGCGCGCGCAAGCTCGGTCTTGCCCACGCCCGTCGGGCCCAGGAAGATGAACGAGCCGATCGGCCGCTTGGGATCGCGCAGGCCGACGCGGTTGCGTCGCACGGCGCGGGACACAGCCGAGACCGCTTCGTCCTGGCCGACGACGCGCTTCTTCAGCTCCTCTTCCATTCGCAGGAGCTTGTCGCTCTCCTCGGCGGCCAGCTTCACCACCGGGATCCCGGTCATGATGCTCAGGACGGCGGCGATCAGGTCCTCGTCCACCTGCACGCTCTGGTCGCGCTTGCTCTCCGACCACGACTTCTTCAGGTCGTTCCGGCGCGAGCGCAGGTCCTTCTCCTTGTCGCGGAGGCGAGCGGCCTTCTCGTATTCCTGGCCGCGGATCGCCGCCTCCTTCTCCTTCACGACCTCCTCGAGCTTCTTCTCGAGGTCGTGGATCTCGGACGGCACCGTGCTCACCGACAGCCGGGCGCGCGCGCACGCCTCGTCGATGACGTCGATGGCCTTGTCCGGAAAGAAGCGGTCGTTCATGTAGCGGTCCGCCAGTTTCACGGCCTGCACGATCGCGCCGTCCGTGACCTTCACGCCGTGGTGCGCCTCGTACTTGTCGCGCAACCCCATGAGGATCTGGATGGTGTCGTCGATGCTCGGCTGGTCCACCATGACCGGCTGGAAACGCCGCTCGAGCGCGCCATCCTTCTCGATGTACTTGCGGTACTCGTCCAGCGTGGTGGCGCCGATGCACTGCAGCTCGCCGCGCGCCAACGCGGGCTTGAGCATATTTGACGCGTCGATCGCCCCTTCGGCGCCTCCCGCGCCGACGATGGTGTGCAGCTCATCGATGAAGATGACCGTCTCCTTGGATTCTCGGATCTCGTTCATCACCGTCTTGAGCCGCTCCTCGAACTGACCGCGGTACTTCGTGCCCGCCACCACCGCCGCCAGGTCGAGCGTGACGATGCGCTTGTTCTTGAGGCTCTCCGGCACCTGCGCCGAGATGATGCGCTGCGCCAGGCCCTCGGCGATCGCCGTCTTGCCCACGCCCGGCTCGCCGATCAGGACGGGGTTGTTCTTCTTGCGACGCGAGAGCACCTGTACGACGCGTTCGATCTCCTTCTCGCGGCCGATGACCGGATCCAGCTTCCCCTCGCGCGCCAGCGCGGTGAGGTCGCGGCCGAACTGGTTCAATGCCGGCGTCTCCGCGCGCTCCTCGCCCCGCTCGGTGCTCGACGACGAGCTCGGCGTGCCGCCGAGCAGCTTGAGCGTCTCCTCGCGCACGCGCTTGCGGTCCACGCCCAGCTCGAGCAGCACCTTGGCCGCCACTCCCTCGCCCTCGCGGATCAACCCCAACAGCAGGTGCTCCGTGCCAACGTAGTTGTGGCCGAGGGAGCGCGCCTCCTCGACCGCCAGCTCGAGCACGCGCTTCGCACGCGGCGTGAACGGGATCTCGCCGATCGTCATGGTGCCGCCAGAGGCACTCACCATGTTCTCGACCTCCTGGCGGATGCGGTCGAGGTCGAGCCCGAGGTTGTTGAGCACCGTCGCGGCGATGCCCTCGCCCTCGCGGATCACGCCGAGGAGCAGGTGCTCGGTGCCGATGTAGTCGTGCTGCAGGCGCGCCGCTTCCTCTCGCGCCAGGTAGATGACCTTGCGGACCCGCTCGGTGAACTTGTCGTGCATGGGGATCATGGCCCCCGCCGGGCGGCGGGAGGCGCTCCTCCTGTTATGGGTTGCCGTTGCGCAGGTCGCGCTCGGCGGCGGCCAGCCGCTCGCGCACCACCTGGGCCCGGTTGACGTTCCGTTCCGAAGGCGCCATCTCGACGCCCGCCTGGCGTTGCAGATGGGCGGGTTGCGTCAGCACCAGCAATTCGTTCACGACGCGCAGCGGGCACAGGCCCTCGAGGCCCATGGCCACGCCGAGCCGCACGGCCGAGCACAGGTTGATGACTTCCTTGGCCTGGATCGAGCGGCAATAGCGCAGCGTTCCATACGCGCGCCACACCTTGTCCTCGAGTTGCGTGCGCGCGTCGCGCAGCATGCGCTCGCGCGCGCGCTCCTCCGTCTCGATGATCTGGCGCGTGACGCGTTCGAGGCTGTCGATGGAATCGCGCTCGCTCCGGCCCAACGTGGTCTGGTTCGAGATCTGGAACAGGTTGCCCATGATCTCGCTGTGCTCGCCGTAGAGTCCACGCACGTTCAGGCCGACCTGCATGATGCTCTTCAGGACGCGCTGGATCTCCTCGAGCAGCACCAGCGCCGGCAGGTGGATCAGGACCGAGGCTCGCAGTCCCGTGCCGGCATTGGTCGGGCACGCGGTCAGGTACCCGATCTCGTCGGAGAACGCGTAGTCGAGCGATTGGTCGAGGTCCTCGTCGGCTCGGTCCGCGAGCCCCCACGCCTCGGCCAGCTGGAAACCCGGCGTGAGTGCTTGCAGCCGCAAGTGATCCTCTTCGTTGATCATGATGGAGACGCGGTCGTCCGGCGCGACGTAGATGCCACGCGGCCGCGCGCCGTCCCCGAGTTCGTGCGAGACAAGATGGCGTTCCACCAGGACCTGGCGCTCGATCGCGCTGCAGTCCTGCATGCGCAGCAGCAAGCCGCCCGACAGCAACGCCGACGGCTGCGCCGCGCTTGCGACGCTGGCGAGCACGCCCTGGAGCTGCTCGTCGCGGGCCCGGTGCGTGAACGGGACTTCGCGCAGGTTGCGCGCGAGTCGGATGCGCGTGGACAGTACCAACTCGGCGTGCGGGCCCTCGCCTTTCAACCATGGAGCGCTCTTCGCGAACAGCTCGTCGAACGACCGGGACGCGCTCATGGGCGATCTCCCGGCGGGCTCGTCTGGCGTTCGGCCTCGAGCTTGCGGATCTCGTCGCGGATGCCGGCCGCCTTCTCGAACTCCTCGCGCTCGACCGCGCGCTGCAGTTCGTCGTGCAGGCGCTGGATCTGGCGCGTGCCGGTCTGGGCGGTGCCGCCGCGCGAGGGGGACTTACCCCGGTGCCGAGTGTCGCCGTGGATGCGGCGCAGCAGCGGACGGAGCTGGAACTGGAACGCCGTGTAGCACTCGCTGCAGCCCAGGCGACCGGTCTCCTTGAAAGACGAATAGACCAGTCCACAGCGTGGGCACTGCACGTGGCCGACGCGCTCCTCGTCGGTGTGCGTCATGGCGTCCACCATGCCCGCGAGCAGGTCGGCGATCTCGAACTTGTGCTTCTCCGCAGGCGTGTGCATGCCCTTCTCCTCGGCGCAGCGCTCGCACACGTGGATCTCCGACATCTTGTTGTCGTGGATCTCCGTGAAGTGGACGCTGGCGGGATTCTTGCCGCAGATCTGGCAGAGCATGGGATCCTCTAGGCCGGCAGCAGGCGGCCATCCTCCAGGCGGAGGACGCGGTCGGCCATACCGGCGAGCCTATCATCATGGGTCACGAGCACAACTGTCTGATGCCGGTCCCGAGCCAGCGACGACAGGAGACTGTGAAGTCGCTTGGCGGCCGCCCCATCGAGGTTCCCGGACGGCTCGTCCGCGAGCAACAGCCGCGGCTCCGGCGCCAGGGCGCGTGCCACCGCGACACGTTGCGCCTCTCCACCGGAGAGCTCCGAGGGAACGTGGCCCAGCCGTGCTTCGAACCCCACCGCCTCCAGCACGGCGCGGGCACGCGCGCGCGCGGCCTCGAATTCCTGCCCGGCCACCAGCAACGGCATCATGACGTTCTCCTCGGCGGTGAACTCGGGAAGCAGGTGATGGAACTGGAACACGAAGCCGAGTTGGCGCACGCGGAGCCGACAACGCTCGACCTCGTTCAACCCGGCGACCGCCTGCCCCGCCACCTCGAGCGACCCCTCGTCGGGGTGATCCAGCGTCCCGAGGATGTTGAGCAGCGTGCTCTTGCCCGAGCCGGACGCGCCGACTATCGCCAGAAGCATGCCACGCGGGACTTCGAGATCGAGACCACGAAGCACCTCGAGCCGCCCGCCGGGGACCCCGTACGACTTGCAGATCCCGCGCGCTCGCAGTGCGGGCGCGTCCGGACTATCCGACGCTTCCGCTGGGGTTTGCGCAGGACCATTCGCAGACATTCTCAGACCTGCCTGCGGATGGCTTCGATCGGATCGAGACGCGACGCTCGCCAGGCGGGGTACCAGGCGGCGGCCAGACAAAGCACGACGGCGGCCAGAATCACGGCAGCGAAATCCCCCGCCTCGGGCCGCAATGGAAGCGTCTCGATGAAATAGACATCACCCGGCAGGTGAACGAAGGGATAGCGCTTGAGCACCGCGATCAGGACCAGGCCGAGCAGCGCCCCTGACGCTGTTCCCAGCACGCCGATCAACAGACCTTCGCCGAGGAACACGGTGAGCACCAGGGCCGGGGTGGCGCCAAGCGTGCGCAGCACGCCGATGTCGCGGCGCTTCTCGAGCACCACCATGAACAGCGTGCTCACGATGTTGAACGCCGCCACCAGCACGATGAGCGCGAGGATCACGAACATGACCGTCTTCTCGAGCTTCATCCACGTGAACAGGTTGCGGTTCAAGTCGATCCAATTGTTCGAGCGCAGCCCGGGGAGGCCCGCCGCCACACGCAGGCGCTCGGCCTCGCGCGGGGCGGCGAACATGTCCTCCAATTTGATCTCAACGCCCGTCACGCGATCCCCCAGCTCGAAGAAACGCTGCGAGGCGCCCACGGACGTGAACCCGAAACTCGAGTCGTAGGTGTAGAGCCCCGACGTGAACAGCCCCACGACTCGGAAAGGGCGCAACTTGGGCGCGTAGCCGAACGCCGAGCTGGCGTCGCCCTGAAGCGTGGCGAGCAGCACGCGGCCGCCGAGACGTGCTCCCAGTTTGGCCGCGAGTTCGGAACCGAGCACGATGCCGGGCTCCCCCGATTGCGTCACGTTGGGGATGGAGTCGAGCCTCGGTGCGATCGATCGGCTCACGGTGGTGACCTCGCGTTCGTGCGAGAGATCCACGCCCTTGACGACCAGCCCTTCGGAGAGGCCCTCGTGGAACACCATCGCCTTGGCGTAGGTGAACGCCGACGCGCCGAGCACGCCGCGCTCGTGCGCCAGGCGTGCCGCCAGCTGCTCGCCGTCACTCACGCCGTCGGTCGTTGCACCCAACAGGATCACGTGCGCGTCGGTGCCGGCGATGCGGGACTGCACTTCGCCCTCGAAGCCATTCATGACCGCCAGCACCACCAGCAGCGCGGTCACGCCCACCGCGACGCCGGCGATGCTGATGCCGGTGAGCAGCCGCACGAAGCCGGTGTGGGGTCGTGCGCGCAGGTAGCGGCCAGCGATCCACAGCGCGAGTCTCACCTCGGCTCCGCCCCGGCCGCCGCCGCGTCCTCCTCGGAACGGTCGTCCTCCACCAGCCGGCCCTCCTCGGGTCGCAGCTGCGGGAACAGCAGGACGTCGCGGATGGAACGCGAGTCCGTCGCCAGCATGACCAGCCGGTCCACGCCGATCCCCACGCCGCCCGTGGGTGGCATGCCGTACTGGAGTGCGCGCAGGTAGTCCTCGTCGAGCGGCTGGGCCTCGTCGTCGCCGCGGGCGCGCGCCGCGCCCTGCGCCTCGAACGCGCGCTGTTGGGCGTCGGGGTCGTTCTGCTCGCTGAACGCGTTCGCCAGCTCCATGCCGGCCACGAACACCTCGAAGCGCTCGACCACGCGCGGGTTCGTGCGCGAGACGCGTGCGAGCGGCGACGTCTCCACCGGGAAGTCCACGAGGAACGTGGGGTCTTGCAAGTCCGGCTGCACCAGCTCCGTGAACAGTTGGTCCAGCATGCCGCCCGCCCCCGTGCCCTGGCGCGGATGGAGGTTCAGGCGCGAGAGTTGCCGCCCGAGCTGCTGCTCGTCGAGCGCGTGCACGCTCTCGCCCAACCTCTCGCTCACCGCGTCCAGCATGGACAGGCGCGGCCAAGGCGGCGTGAAGTCCAGCGTGCGATCGCCGTACGTCAGCTGGAGCGTGCCGCAGGCGTGCTGGAGCGCGTCGCACACCAGCTGCTCGGTGAGCGTCATCATGTCGTGCACGTCGGCGAATGCCTGGTAGTACTCGAGCAGCGTGAACTCGGGATTGTGCGAGCGGTCCATGCCCTCGTTGCGGAAATCGCGCGAGAACTCGTAGACGCGACCCAGACCGCCCACGATGAGCCGCTTCAAGTAGAGCTCGTTCGAGACGCGCAGATAGAGGTCGAGGTCGAGTGCGTTGTGGCGTGTGACGAACGGCCGCGCGAACGCGCCGCCGTAGAGCGGCTGCAGCACCGGGGTCTCGACCTCGAGGTAGGCGCGCTCGTCGAGGAAGTGCCGGATGCGCGACACCAGTCGGGCGCGGCGGCGGAACACCTCGCGCACCTCGAGGTTCACGAACAGGTCGGCGTAGCGCTGTCGGAACCGCGTCTCGGGGTCGGTCAAGCCGTGCCACTTCTCGGGCAGCGGCCGGATGGACTTGGCGAGCAGCTCCACCTGTGTGGCGCGCACCGTGATCTCGCCGGTCCGGGTGCGAAACAGCGGCCCCTCGATGCCCACCCAGTCCCCCACCTCGAGCAGCTCGTAGCGGGCGAATGCCGAGCCCAGCACGTCGCTCCGGAAGTAGACCTGGATGCGGCCCGACTCGTCGAGGACGTGGCCGAAGCCGGCCTTGCCGTGCCCGCGGCGAGCCATGAGGCGGCCCGCGATCCGCACGCTTTCGCCCGGCTCCTCTGTGACGGCATCGCCTCGGGCGAGCAGATCCGTGGCCCGGTGCGTGACGTCGTAGCGATAGGCGTACGGCTCGCAGCCGATCGCCCGCCACTCGTCGATCTTGGCCCGTCGCTGGGCCATCAGCTGTCGCAGGGACATGCATGTTCCCGGAGAGCCCGAACGCGTCCATCGCGCGGGGAATGGGCGAATGTAGGGAGCGGGTGAGAGGAGTGTCAACCGCGCGCCGCACCCCGCGGGACCTGCGCCGCTCGCGTCAGCGCCGCGCGGCGCGCGAGCGATCGGGCTCTTCCAGCGAGAGTTTCCGCGCGGTGAGGTCCACCGGCACCGGGTACTGGCCCGTGAAGCAAGCGCGGCAGAAGCGCCGCGGCTCGCGTTCCACTGCCAGCATGCCGTCCAGCGACAGGTAGCCGAGCGAGTCCACGCCCAGGAATTCGCGGATCTCCTCCACCGTCTTCAAGGCGCCGATGAGCTCGCGGCGGCTCGGCGTGTCGATGCCGTAAAAGCACGGATGCGTCACCGGCGGGGATCCGACGCGGAAGTGCACCTCGCGCGCCCCGGCCCGACGCAGCAGCAGCACGAGCTTGCGACTCGTGGTGCCGCGCACGATGGAGTCGTCCACCACAACGACCCGGCGCCCCTCGAGCACCTCGGCGACGGGATTGAACTTCACCCGCACGCCGAGGTCGCGCCCGGCCTGGTTGGGCTGGATGAACGTGCGCCCTACGTAGTGGTTGCGGATCAGTCCCAGCTCGTACGGGATACCCGACTCCTCGGCGAAGCCGAGCGCGATCGAGTTGCTCGAATCCGGCACGGCGATCACCACGTCGGCCTCGGCCGGGTGCTCCTTCGCCAGCTGGTGCCCGAGACGCCGGCGGACGCGATCCACCGTGTCGCCGAACACGCGGCTGTCCGGTCGCGAGAAGTAGATGTGCTCGAAGATGCAGTGCTGGAGCGGCTCGGCCGCCGGCATCGCGCGCCGCGAGCGCAGGCCCTGCGGGTCGATCGTCACCATCTCTCCCGGCTCCACCTCGCGCAGGAACTCAGCGCCCACGAGGTCGAGCGCGCAAGTCTCGCTCGCCACGACGTAACCGTCCCCGAGCCGTCCGAGGCAGAGCGGGCGGAATCCGTGCGGGTCGCGCAGTGCCACGACGGAGCGCTCGGTGAGCATGACGAGCGAGTAGGCCCCGATCACCTGCCGGGCCGCCTCCACGAGCGCGTCCTCCACCCGGTCCGAGCCCGACAGCGCCATCAGGTGCAGGAACACCTCGGTGTCGAGCGTGGTCTGGAAGATGGAGCCCGACTCCTCGAGTCCGGAGCGCACCTCGCGCGCATTCGTGAGATTGCCGTTGTGCGCGAGCGCCAGCGAACCGCCGCGATAGACCACGCGCAGCGGCTGGGTGTTCTCGAGCGTGAGCCCACCGGACGTGGAGTAGCGGTTGTGCCCGATCGCCAGCTGACCCGGCACCTTTTCCAGGTGCGCGTCGCGGTAAACGTCCGCGACGAGGCCGATGCCCTTCACCACGTGGAACCGGTCGCCGTCGCTCGCCACAACGCCGGTGGCTTCCTGGCCGCGATGCTGGAGCGCGTGCAATCCGAGTGCGGTGATCGCCGCCGCCTGCGGCACGCCCACGGCGGCGAACACGCCGCACTCCTCGTTCCAGCCCTTGAGGTGGTGCCAGCCGCTCATGTGCGTCTCCCTTTCGCCGCCCGCTTGGGGGCCGCGAGCCACGGCCATGGCGGGGAGGCTCCTTCACCCGGGCGCCAGTCCTGGAAATGCGGATTGCTCAGCAGCCCGGTCGCGCGGTCCTGGACCGCCGCGAGCGAAGCTGCTTCGTGCGCCGAGTTGGCGCCCGTTTCAAACGTGAGTGCCCAGGCGACGCCCTCGCGCACCTCGACCCGCGCCCCGGTCTCGTGCCGCCACCAGCGCTCCGCAGCGGTACGCCGCTCGAACTCGCGGTCCACCACCAGCACGAGCGACTCATCCGCGCGAAACGGCGCCCGATCGGCCGCAGAGGCGCGCACGGTACAGCGCTCCTTGACGGGATTGTAGAACCTCGTGGAGCGGTGCAACAGTTCCTCCACCTCGGCCCGGCTCGGAAGCGCGCCGGCGAACTCGAAAACGCGCACGCGGCGCAACGACCGCAAGCGCGCCCCGGCCGCCAGCCGGGCGTGCGCCACCTCAAAAGCGCTCGTGGCCTCGGCATCCTCGGAGCGAAGCTCCACAAATGCCTGCATCCTCCTCGCTTCGGTGCTCATGAAGCTCCCAGATGGCGCGCCAGGCCATGGAACAGGGTGAGCCCCGGCCCTTCGCCGAATGCGGAGCCGTCCGCGGCCGCCAGGGCCGCATCGCGCCTGCGGCCCCAGTCCCCACCCATGAGTCGCGAGACGCTACCCAGGTCGGCCGCGCGCTCCGGGTGCGGCATGAGTGCCAGGACATTGCCGCGCGTGTTGCTGAGTCCCGCCACGGCCTCCTCTGCGCCGTTGGGGTTGTCCGGGTGGGCCAGGGCGGGCTCGCCGGCTGCAGTGGCGTAGCGAAGCGGCGCCTGGCCCGCCTCGACCAGGCTCGCCAACAGGCCCTTCTTCGCCGACGTGAAGCGGCCTTCGCCATGCGCCACCGGCATCGCCAGCAGCGTGCCCGCGGCGAGCCCGTGCGTGAACACGCAGGCCGACTCTTCGACGCGGCACCAGACCCAGCGAGTGTAGTAGCCCACCCGGTCCGGCATGTGGTTCCGCGCGAGCGCCACTTCGACGCGCCCTCCGCCCGGCACCAGTCCGGCCTCGACCAGCACCTGTGCGCCATTGCAGATGCCGAGCACCGCGGCACCGGCCTCGGCGCGCTCGGCAAGTTCCTCGACCAGCGGATCCTTGGCGGCGAGCGCGCCGGCCCGCACGCGATCCTGGTACGAGAATCCGCCCGGCAACACGAATGCGTCGTACGCGCGCAGCTCATGCGCGGGCCGCGTCCAGCGGAACACTTCGGCGCCGAGCCCCACGCGCGCCAGTGCGCGCACGGTCTCGGTCTCGCAGTTGACCCCCGCCAGCTGGAGCACCGCCACGCGCGCCCCGCTCACACGCCCTCCTCGTTCCAGATCCGCCGCAGGCCCTGGCGGCTCGCCTGCGCCAACTCAGGCACCGACCAGGCCAATGTCTCGCCGCCCGGCGCGCGCACGCGCAGCGTGGGGTGGGCGGAGAGCGTGCCCACCGGCCAGGCCACGAAGCCGCGATCGCGCGCGGCCTGCGACAGCCGCGCCAACCGCTCGAAGGACACCTCGTACACGATCGCGGGGCGCTCGCAGAACAGCGCCACCGTGGGATCCACCTCGAAAGGTTCCAGGTCCACCTCGGCGCCAAGCGGCCGGTCGTCCGGCGCGCCGAGCAGCATCTCCACGAGTGTCACGGCGAGCCCGCCCGCCGCGACCGCATGCGCCGCCACCGCCCAGCCCCCCTCGGCGACCGCCACCGCGAAGTCGTGCAGCCGGGCCTCGCGCTCGAGGTCCAGCGCCGGCGGCGGTCCGCCGCTCTCGCGCAACACGTCGCGCCGGTAGGTCGAACCCTCGAGACCATCGCGGTCCTCGCCCACCAGCACGAGTACGTGTCCCGAGGCGCGCGCCCCCAACCCGAGCGCGCGGCTCACGTCGGAGAGCACGCCCGCGCACATCACGATCGGCGAAGGCGGAATGGCCGCGCGGCCGACCTGGTTGTAGAGGCTCACGTTGCCGCTCACGAACGGCAGCGCGGCGCCGGGGGCGGCGAGCCCGCCCAGCGCGCGGGCCGCGCGCGCCAGCCCGGCGATCGAGTCCTCGAGATCCCCCATCACGTTCGGATCATCGGGATGACCGAAATTCAGGCAATCGGTGAGCGCCCACGGCCGCGCGCCGACCACGGCCACGTTGCGTGCCGCCTCCGCCACGGCGAGGGCCGCTCCCGCCTCGGGATCGCCCTCGCACCAGAACGGGTCACCCGCCACGCCGAATGCCACACCCGTGGCCCGTTCCGGGTGCACGCGCAACACGACGGCGTCTCCCTCGCCCGCGCGCAACCACGTGCGCCCCTGCACGTCGCCGTCGTAGTGCCGGGTGAGGTACTCGCGCGAACCCACGTGCACGCCGGAGAGCATCGTGAGCAGCGCCTTGCGCGTGTCGAGCGCGCGGCGCCGCGCACGCGGCGGCTTCGCACGGGGGCGCCGCGTCGCGGGCCGCTCGATCCGACGTCCCGTGGTGATCGCCTCCACCTCGCAGTCCACCAGCGTCTCGCCGTGCCACGAAACGGTATAGCGCCGCTCCGGCACGGAGCGGCCGATCACGCGCGCGCCGGCGCCGGGGTGCACGTGGCCCAACGCGAACTCGCGTTCGTAGATGTCGCAAACTTCGGCGGCGAACGCCTCGGGCACCACCCAGCAGTAGCGCTCCTGCCGTGCGGCTTCAAGGACCTGGGCGCGGGCGGCATCGCGTGCGCCACCAGCGAGCTGGCCGCCGCCGGCGGCTGCGGCGCACGGCTCACGCTCGAACATGCCCATCGTGTGGCCCGCGACGCGGCGCCCCCGTGGGAGGCCGCGGCGGGGGCGGCGGCGCGCGCGAGGTGGGTGCGGGCCGAGGGG
>JANNKI010000065.1:0-12388 GCA_031396225.1 bacterium
CGGTCCACGTAGAACACGCTCAGCACGGCCGCGGCCACCACCCACGGAGCGGCGGGGCCGCCGAACATGGCGGCAAACAGCGTGCCGAGCATGAGCACGTAGGCAGCCGGCGCGGCGTTCACGAACACCGCGGCCGCACCCACCAGCGCGGCCCTGCGACCGTACGCGCGTTCGAGCAGGTCGGGCAGCGTGAGCAGCTCGGATTCCCTCGCACGCCTGGCCAGGAACAGCGCGAACAAGGCGGCGCCCAGGTAGTAGGGCGCGCCAAACACGAGCCAGTTGGCGACACCGTAGCGCCACGCGTATTCGCCCACGCCGAGGATGCCGCCGTACCAGGTGGCCACGAGCGTGGCGACGAACGCGGGCAGCGTCACGCGCCGCCCGGCCACCAGGTAGTCCTCGGTGGACGGGCGCGCACGGAAGCCCCGCACCCAGACGAACGCGAGGGCCAGGAAGTACAGAGCGATGAGCGCCCAGTCGAGAGCGCTGTTCGTGAACATCGGCGCGACGCCTTCCGGACGACGTCGGCGTCTGGGCCGGCCGGAGGGCCGGCGAGTCCAGAAACACATCCGCCGTCCACGAAGGGACGGCGAGGAAGACGATCGGTGGGCCGGTGGTCTTCGCCGTTTCCCTACGCTGGTCTCAACCAGTTCAGGTTCGACGGGTGTGTTCTCAGGCCCACGGCTTCTCCGCAGGCCACCCCGAACGGACAGCGCGCATCATGCCGCGCGTGCGCGCGCTGTGCAAGAGCGGGGGGGAGGCGGTCCGCGGGCGCCCGGCGCGCCCGGCCGGTCGCTCAGCTGGCGAAGTGGACGATGCGGACGAGCACGCCCAGGATGGGCGCGGTGAATGCCGGGAACACCTGCCAGGCGGCGAGGATGCCCACGAACGAGAGCCCGGGTGCCGCCACCGCGGCCCGCATGGAGCGCGCCGCCCGGGCCGGAAGCACGAGCGTGAGCACCGAGGCGCCATCGAGCGGCGGCAGGGGAAGCAGGTTGAACACGAACAGCAACACGTTGACCGACAGGAACACCGACAGGCCCTCGGCCAGGAAGTCGCCGGCCCGCAGCGCATCCACCGGCCACGCGTTCTGCACCAGCTGTCGCACCGAGAGTGTTGAAGCGGGTTCGAACGCCCCCCACCACAGTCCCGCCTGTAGGAGCGCCAGCGCCGCGAGCGCCAGCGCCAGGTTGCCGAGCGGCCCGGCCAGCGCCATCAACGCGGCGCGACGCGGGTGACGGTCCGCCCACTCGGGATCACAGGGAGCGCTCGCCCAGCCCAGCGTCCAGCCCTGCGTGAGCGACGTGAGGAACGGGATGACGATCATGCCGAGCGGCGCGCGCCGCACGTGTGGCCACGGCGAGAGCGACACCTGCCCGGCCAGGCATGCGGTGGGTTCACCCAGCCGCAGGGCCGCCCACGAGTGCGCGGCCTCGTGCACGGTGGTCGAGAACAGGAACGCGGGCAGCCAGAACACGAGGGCATGGAACACTTCAGGCGACACGAGCGCTCTCCAGGGTGCGAGTGCCCGGTCTCACTGCACGGGTCGCGCCACGCGCTCGGGATCTCCTGCCGCCTGCAACCGCGTGCGAGCGCGTGTGAATTCGCGCCTGCGCATCGTCGGTGCCGTGCGTTCACCCACGGGTGGCGTGCATCCCGCACGATTCGCCTGGGCTTCAGGCTCTGACTTGGAGCGTGGTGCCGCGTCCGACTATCTTGGGCCGCATGCGCAAGCGAACCGGTGCGGTCGTGTGCCCGAACTGCGGCAAACTCGTGGACGTGAGTGAACGCGAATGCCCGTACTGTGGTCGGGTCGCTCCGGGGATGTTCGGCTACGGCCCGGCGCTGCAGCGCCTGGTCGGAGGCTTCGACCTGTCGCTCGCGGTGATCGGGGCGAGCGTCGCGCTCTACGTGCTGGCGCTGATCCTGGACCCGCGCGGACTGTTCCGCATGGCCGGTATGTTCGACATCCTGGCACCCACGAGTGGTGCTCTCGCCGTGCTGGGCATGACCGGGAGCTTCGCGCTGGGGCAGGGGCGCTGGTGGACGCTGCTCACCGCGATCTTCCTGCACGGCAGCCTGCTGCATCTGCTGTTCAACATGGCGATCACACGCCAGTACCTGCCCAACGTGGTCGAGCTCTATGGCAGCGCGCGCGCATGGGTGATCTTCGTGGCGGGCGGCGTGGCGGGATTCGTATTGTCGAACCTGGCCGTGGGCGTGCCCACGATCGGCGCCTCGGGCGCGATCTTCGGCCTGCTCGGGGCACTCATCGTGTATGGCCGTCGCACCAAGCAGCACGCCGTGACGCAGCAGTTGTGGATGTCGGCCGGCGTGATGTTCCTGTTCGGCTTCTTGATGCCGAGCGTGAACAACTGGGCGCACGCCGGCGGGTTCGCGGGCGGCTTCGTGGCGGCCGAGGCCCTGTCGTTCTCGGGGCGACGCGAGAGCCGCTGGCTGCTGGCGCTGGCGTGGGGCTCCGCGCTCGCGGTGGCGGGGGCATTCGCCGTGCAGATCGTACGGCTGGTCCGCGCGGTGCTCGGCGCCTGAGGGAGGCAGGGTGGCCCGAACGAGGAGGCGCTGCCGATGGGCGGGGATGAGCGATCCCCTGTACCTGGCGTACCACGACGAGGAGTGGGGCGTGCCGTCGCGCGACGAGCGTCACCTGTTCGAGATGCTCATCCTCGAGGGCGCGCAAGCCGGGCTGTCGTGGTCCACGATCCTCAACAAACGCGAGAACTACCGGCGTGCCTACCACCGGTTCGACCCGCGCCGCGTGGCGCGCTACGGCGCGGCCGACCAGCGCCGGCTGCTGGCCGACGCCGGCATCGTGCGCAATCGCGCCAAGGTCGCGGCCTCGGTGGTGAACGCCCGAGCGTACCTCGAGGTGCAGCAGGAGTTCGGCAGCTTCGCCGAGTTCGCCTGGAGTTTCGTGGGCGGCGCGCCGCTCGTGAACGCGCGCGGCGGCCTCGAGGACATCCCCGCGCGCACGCCCGGGTCGGATGCGTTCTCGAAGGCGCTCAAGCAACGCGGGTTCAAGTTCGTGGGCTCCACGATCATGTACGCGTTCATGCAGGCGGTGGGCATGGTGAACGACCACCAGACCGACTGTTTCCGTTACGCCGCCACCAGGCGCCTCGCCGGGCGACGGTTGCGCCCGAGCAAGTCCTGACGCCAGACTGCGGACGTTCCCCACCCGCGAGTCCACGACGAGGAGACGCAATGCTTCGCATCGCCAAACCCGATCCCGACGAGCATCTTCCCTACTATGGCAAGTACATCGCGCTGGTCGGGGACGACGCGCTCGCGGCGATGCGCGCCGGGAGCTTCAGCACGCCGCGTCTCCTCTCGGGCGTCACCGAGGCGCAGGCGATGTTCCGCTACTCGCCCGGCAAGTGGAGCGTGAAAGAAGTGCTGGGCCACATCACCGACGGTGAACGCGTGTTCGCCTATCGCGCGCTGCGCTTCGCGCGAGAGGACCGCACGCCGCTGGCCGGGTTCGACGAGAACACGTGGGTCCCGGCCGGTCGCTTCGATCGCCGTCCGCTCCAGGAACTGGTGGCCGACTACGAAGCCGTGCGCGCCGCGTCGATCAGCCTGTTCGGCTCGTTCGAGGAGGACGCGCTGCTTCGCCGCGGCCTCGCGAACGATGCGGAAGTGAGCGTGCGAGCACTGGCGCACATCATCGCGGGCCACGAGCTGCACCACGTCGGCCTGCTCAAGGAACGCTACGGCCTCTCCTGAAGGGCGCCGGCGCCCCGCCTTCGCCGCGCCGCGGCCTGCAACCCGGGGAGCCTACCCGCGCGTATACGCCGTCGTGATGCGCATCCCGCGCGGGCGAGTGGCCACGTACGGTCAAGTGGCCGCAGAGGCCGGCATGCCGAACGCGCCGCGCGTGGCGGGCTACGCGCTGCACGCGCTCGAGCCGGGCTCCCCGGTGCCCTGGCACCGCGTCGTGGCGGCGGGCGGGCGGCTTTCGCTCGGCAAGCTGGATCCCTCGGGTGCGCTCAGGCAGAGGATTCGACTCGAACACGAGGGCGTGCGCTTCGACGCGCGCGGCTGCGTGGACATGGAACGGCACACCTGGCGGGCGCGGGCGCGGGGCGCCGCGCGGAGTCGGGCCGGGCGATGACGGCCACTTCACACGCGGCGAA
Source organism: bacterium (assembly GCA_031396225.1). Classification (GTDB taxonomy): domain Bacteria; phylum Eisenbacteria; class RBG-16-71-46; order RBG-16-71-46; family RBG-16-71-46; genus JAIOPA01. The sequence continues at coordinate 4,155 of JANNKI010000065.1, forward strand.
CGGGGAGGAGCGAGCGATGCGGATCGAAGACGCCCAGCGCGAGATGCGCGCGGCCGCCCGGAGTGGTTCTACTCGGGGTTCCTCATCGTGGTGGGCGCCCACTACCTGCCGTTCGTGACGCTCTACGGCCAGCCGGCGTTCTTCGTTGTCGCGGCGACCATGGTCGGCGCCGGGTTCGTCCTGCCCACGCTCCAGCCGGGTTCGTTCGCCATCGGCGGCTGGGTGGGCGGCGTCACGTTGCTGCTGGTCGGCGTGTGGCTCGGGGTGATGCACGCGGGCGAGCTGGCACGCCGCCGCGCCCCGTCTCACTCCCCGTAGAGCGTCGCCCCCGGCGGCGGTGTCTCGGAGTGGATGCGGCGCTCGAGCTTCGTGCCCGCGACCAGCGGCACGGCACTGGGAGCCCGCCAGCTGGTCTCGAATACAGAACGCACACGGCCGGCGAGCCCCTTGTGTTGGAGCGTCACGCCGAGGTTCCGTGACGACACGAAGTAGGACGGGTCCCAATTGCTCGTGCCGAGCCACAGCCACTCGCCGTCGGTCACCATGAACTTGCAGTGTTCGACACGCGCGAACGGGATGTAACCGCCGCTCCAATCGGGCACCCGCGAGATGCGCACCTCGACGTTCGGGGTCGCGGCGAGGGATCTCAGGTCGTCCTCGCCGCGGCCGCCCACCACCCAGTCCGACACGACGAGCTTCACCTTCACGCCGCGCGCGGCCGCGGCGAGTAGCGCGCGATGGAGTGTGGAGTCGGTGCGGCCATGACCGCCGACGCCATAACTCAGCACCTGTGCCACGAGCTCGCGACGCGCATTGTTCACCCGTTGCAGCACCATCTCGCGGTCCCACGGCAGCGACGCGGGATTGAGCGACGTCGGGCTGGCGCTCGGCCAGATGCGTCCGCGCTCGCCGTCCTGCGTGAACGTGACCGGCCAGCGCCCCGGACGCCGGTCCTTCGGTGCGGCGCGGCTGGTCGTGTCGCTCGCGGCCCAGTCCGTCTCGAACACGTCGGCGAACGTCCGCGCCACGGGCTCGAGCGCGATTCGAGCGCCGAGTTCGTGGATGTGCGACAGCGCGCGCCAGTCGAGATTCTGGCTCCCGAGCCACACCTCGCGATCGTCGACCACCATGAACTTGGCGTGCTGCACGCCGCCGGCGAGCCGGCGGTAGTCCACGAATCGTACGCTCAGGTTGGGAAGCGTGCCGAGCGAGTCGGCGGGTTGCGGATAGGTTCGGCGCATCCCGGCGTCCAGCAGGAGCCGCACTCGCACGCCGCGCGCCGCCGCGCGTCCCAGCTCGTCCAGCACCGGGTCCAGCGCCTCGCCGGTCTTCCGCGAGAGATAGAAGTGCTCGAGGTCCACCTGCCGCCGGGCGCCGCGGATCATGTCCAGCCACACGCTCACCGTCGTCGGCAGAGTGGAGTCGCCGAGCGCGGTCTCGACGGGACGCGTCTCGCCGAGTTGGACCGGCGTCAACGAGGGGCGCGGGGTGGCGGACAGCGCGAACAGGGCTGCGATGCCGGGCAGCACAGCGGCGACGAACGCACGACGCAAACGCATCCTCCGGAACGGGGACATGTGGCCCCCAGCATAGCGCACGCCCGCGTCGAGCGCGCTACACTGCGCGGCTCATGCCGACCCTCGCCGACCACCTGCTCGCGCTCATCATCGTCGTGGGGCTCCCGCTCCGCGCCTGGCTCGGCATGCGCACGTTGAAGGCGGCGCCCGCCGCCGAACTGCCCCGCATTCGGCGACGGCTGTGGCGGCGCGCGATCCTCTCGCAGTGGCTGCTCGTGACGGTCGTGAGCGTGGTCTGGTGGCAGGCGCATCGGAGCCCGGTCACGCTCGGGCTGGCACTGCGGCCCACGGCGGGCCTGGCTGGCGTGCTCGTGGGGCTCGCCACGATCGTGTCCCTGGTGATCCGCCAGCGAGGGGCGCTCGACACCGACGAGGCTCTGCGCGAGCGCGTGCGGGCACGGCTCGCGCCGGTGGAGCGGCTCCTGCCGCGCAGTCGCGGCGAATTCCCCGCGTTCGCGTTGCTCGCCGTGACGGCGGGGCTCTGCGAGGAGTTCCTGTTCCGCGGCTACCTGCTCTGGTACACGGCGCACTGGATGCCGTTCCTGCCGGCCGCCGGGCTGCAAGCGCTCGTGTTCGGCGTGTGCCACCTCTACCAGGGCGGCCGCGGCATCGTGCTCACCGGGATCGCGGGCGTGTTCTTCACGGGCGTCACGCTGGTCTCGGGCTCGCTGTGGCCGGCCATGTTGATCCATGCGCTCATGGACCTGCACGCGGGCGATCTCGCACGCCGCGTCTTCCCGCCCGAACTCCCCGATCCGGACGAGGCAGGCGCGCGAGCCTCCGCGTGAACGCCGCGCAGGTGAACGACCGACGGCTGCTCGAGGAGCCCGTGGCGCGCGCTCTCCTGCGCCTGGCGCTACCTGTCCTCGCGTCGCAGGCGCTCCGGCTCGGTTACCAATGGGTGGACGCGTTGTGGGTCCGTGGCCTGGGCGTGGAGGCCACCGCCGCGGTCACCACATCGGTGTTCGCACTCTGGTGCGTGTACGCGCTCAATGACGTCTTCGGCGCGGGCCTCTCGGCCTACGTGAGCCAATTGCTCGGCGCGGGCGAGCGTGCGCGCGCGGGTGTGGCCGTGCGCAAGGCGCTCATGGCGTCGTTCGCCATCGGCGTGGCGTGCGCCGGAGCGGGGCTGGTCGCCGCGCGAGCGCTGTTCTCGCTCATGGACCCGGCGGGTGTGGTGGGGGAGCAGGGCGCCACCTACCTGCGCATCGTGCTCCTCGGCGCGCCGTTCATGCTGGTGTCGCTCACCTGCGAGTCCACCATGCGTGCCGCGGGCGACACGCGCACGCCGCTGTTGGTGGACCTGTTCTCGATCCTGTTGAACGTGGTGCTGGCGCCGTTCCTCATCTATGGCTGGGGGCCTGCGCCCGTTCTCGGCGTGGCGGGTGCGGCGTGGGCCACGGTGATCGCCCAGGTGGTCATGCTCGGCTGCTACGCCGTGGCGGCGGTTCGGCGTCATCCGGCGCTGCCGCTGGGCCGCCGCGCTCCGGGCCCGCCCGTGGGCATCGCCGGGCTCGCACGCGTGGGCGTTCCGGCCGCCCTCATCGGCATCCTGTTCTCGGCGGTGTACATGGCATTCGTACGCGCGGCGTCGCCGTTCGGCGAGGCGGCCGTGGCCATCATCGGCGTGGCGAACCGCATCGAGGCCATCCAGTTCATCCTGTCGCTCTCGGTGGGATTCGCCGGCGCCACGCTGCTCGGCCAGGCGCTGGGCGCGGGCGACACCGCGCGAGCACAACTGGTGCTGCGCACGGTGCAACGCTGGGCGGTGGGCATCTCCACCGTGATGACGCTGCTGCTCCTGCTGATCCCGCACGTGCTGCTGGCGATGTTCACTCGCGACCCGGCACTCGTGGCCATTGGCGTGCCGTACCTGCGCGTGCTGGCACTCACGGTCATCGCCACGGGCATCGAGATCGCCACCGCCGAGACGGTGATCGGTTCGGGGCACACGCGCGAGATCTCGCTCATCTTCACGGTGTTCTCGCTGGCGCGCATCCCGCTGGCGTTCTGGGTGCCGTACTGGGGCGGAGCGGGCGTCATGGGCATCGCGTGGCTCATCACCATCACCTGCATCGCACGCGCGACGCTCATCGTGGGCTGGGCGGCGCGCGGCAGCTGGAAGCGCGGACTATCGCGCGAACTTCGCGGGGACACCGTGGCGCCGGAGGCCGGCGCCGCGGGCTGACGGGCCGTGCGCGTGCGTGCCGGACCCACTACACTCCGCGGACCAGACACCTGACTTCGGGAGCCTCATGCACGTTCGCTACTGCATCGTCGGCGGAGGGATCGCCGCCGCCGCCGCCATCGAGGGGATCCGGTCGCACGACCCGGACGGCGGCATCCTGCTGCTCTCGCGCGAGAACCACCGCCCGTACCGCCGCCCGCTGCTCACGAAGGATCTCTGGCACGGCGAGGCCGCGCTGAAGCGGCTGCCGCTGCATCCCGACGAGTGGTACGCGGAGCAGAAAGTGGACCTGCGACTGCGCCATGAGGTCATCGAGGTGGACGCCGAGGCACGCCAGCTCTGGGGTGAGCACGGCGAGGCGATCGGGTTCGACGAGCTGTTGCTGGCGACGGGATGCCGTCCGAGGCGTCTCAAGGCGCAGGGTGCCGAGACCGGAAGCGTGCGCTACTTCCGGGACCTCGAGGACTACCTGGACCTCGAAGCGCGTCTCGACCGACTCCAACACCTGACGCTCGTGGGCGGCGGATTCATCTCGGTGGAGATGGCCGCGGCGCTTCGCTCGCGGGGCAAGGAGATCACACTCATCCTGGCCGAGGAGTACCCGTTGCACCGCCTGTTGCCTCGCGATCTCGGCGTGCCGCTCGTGGAGTTCCTGCGCGAGCTGGGTGTCGAGACGGTGAGCGGCGACACACTGGTGACGATCGAGGAGAAACCGGGCCTGGTGCACGCGCGCACCTGGCTCGGCAATGAGCTCGACACGCAGTTGATCATCGTGGACCAGGGCGGCGAGCCGCAGGTGGACCTGGCCGAGGCCGCGGGCCTCGCCATCGACGACGGCATCGTCGTGGACGAGATGGGCCTCAGCTCGCACGCGCACGTGTGGGCCGCGGGCGACGTGGCGGAGTTCCCCTGCCAGGCGCTGGGCCAGATCATGCGCGTGGAGGGATCCGACCACGCCGAGGCACACGGCCGCGCGGTGGGCGCCAACATGGCGGGCGCGGCGCGCGCTTACGACCACTTGCCGACCCGGTGGTTCCGCGTGGGCGAGCTGGAGTTCGAGGGCGTGGGCGAGCTGTGGGCGCGGCTCGACACCGAGATCGTGTGGATCGAACCGGGCCGCGAGGGCGTGGTGTTCTACCTGCGCGACGACATCATACGCGGCGTCCTGTGCTTGAATGTGCACGAGCGCATCGACTGGGCGCGCGGGCTGATCCGGGAGGCCCACCCGACGTCGGCGGCGGAACGCGCGGCGATGATCACCGCGCGCGCCTGAGCGGCCTCACTGCCCGACGTCGCGCCTGCCCTGCGGGTCCAAGGCGTCACGCAGGCCGTCGCCCATGAAATTGAACGCCAGGAGCGTGAGGGACATGGCGAGGCCGGGGAAGATCACCAGCCAAGGGAAGAGCGCCAGCAGCTTGGCGCCGTCCGACACCAGAGTGCCCCACGATGCGTTCGGCGGCTGCACGCCAGGCCCAGGAAGCTCAGGAACGCCTCCTGGAGGATCACCGCGGGCACGGTGAGTGTGGTGTACACGATCACGGGCCCCAACGTGTTCGGCACGATGTGGCGGAACACGATCGCCGCGTCGCTCGCACCCAGCGCCCGCGCCGCCTCCACGAACGTCTGGTTCTTGAGCGACAGCACCTGTCCCCGCACGATGCGGGCCATGGTGAGCCACTGCACCAGCCCGAGCGCCACGAACAGCATGAGCAGGCTTTTTGAGAAGAACACCAACAGCAGGATGACGAGGAAGATGTAGGGGAGCGCGTAGAGCACGTCCACCACGCGCATCATCAGGTCGTCCGTGCGTCCGCCGACGTAGCCGGCCACGGCGCCCCACGTGACGCCGATCAACAGCGACACGAGCGTGCCGACCAGGCCCACCAGGAGCGAGATGCGCCCGCCGTGGAGCACGCGCGCGAACAGGTCGCGGCCCAGCTCGTCTGTGCCGAACACGTGCGCGAACGATGGCGGCGTGGCGCCCTTCGCCAGGTCCTGCAGGGTCGGGTCCGCGAGCCCGGGAAGCCACGGCGCGAACGCCGCCAACAGGCTGATCACCAGCAGGAACACGGCGGCCGCGACCGCCACGCGATTGCGCCGAAGCCTCGCCCACGCGTCGGACCACAGGCTCCTCGGCGGGGCCGGCTGCTCGTTCGCCGCGAGCACCGGAGCGGGCGGGTTCAGGCCGATGCTCATGCCAGCTCCACGCGCGGGTCCAGCCAGCTGTAGGCCAGGTCCACGAGCAGGTTCAACACCAGCAGGAACGATGCGTAGAACAACACCACGCCCATGACCAGCGTGTAGTCGCGATTGACGGCGCCCACCACGAGGTATCGGCCGAGGCCGGGGATGGCGAAGATCTGCTCGATGACGATCGAGCCCATGATGACGCGCGCCGCCGCGGGTCCCAGGTAGGACACCACCGGAAGGATCCCCAGCTTCAACGCGTGCTTCAGCACCACGACGCGCTCGGCGAGTCCCTTGGCGCGCGCGGTGCGGATGTAGTCCTGGCGCAATACCTCGAGCATGCCCGCGCGCGTGAGCCGCGCGATGTACGCCACGTAGCTCACCGACAGCGCCAGCACGGGGAGGATGCGCGACTCGGGCCCCGTCCACAGCGCGGCCGGCAGCCACAGCAGCGTGAGCGCGAACAACAACACGAACACCGGGCCCAGCACGAAGTTCGGCACCGACACGCCGGCGAGCGCCAGCGTCATGGCCACGAAGTCCGCGGTCTGGTTCTGGCGCACCGCGGCCAGCGTGCCCAGGGGGATGCCCACCACCAGCGACAGCAACAGCGCCCAGCCGCCCAGTTCGGCCGACACCGCGAATCCCTGCATGATGATCTCGCGCACCTGGCGGTCGGGGTACTTGTACGAAGGCCCGAACTCGAGCCGGGCCGCGTTTCCAAGAAACACGAAGTACTGTTCGTGCAGCGGTCGGTCCAGGCCGTAGCGATGCAGCAGCTCTTCCTTCGCCTTGGCCGGGATGTCCTTCTCGCTCATGAATGGGCCGCCCGGGGCCAGGCGCATGAGCACGAACGTCAGCGTCGCGATCACGAGCAGCGTGGGCACCATGAGCAGGATGCGACGCAGGACGTAGGTGGTCACCGGCGGGCGGCCTCCTCGGCCAGCGGTTCGTGCTGGCGCCAGTCATGATCGATCCACACGTGCGTGAGCGGGTGGATGTCGAGCGCCGTCTGGTACATGCCGCGCACCCACGGCTTCAGCAGCTCGGTCGTGGAGTAGTGGTAGATCGGCAGATAGGGTGCCTGGTCGATGGCCACCGATTCCGCCTCGGCGAGCATCGCAAACCGCGCCGCCGGGTCGAGCAGCTTCGCCGCGCCGCGCACGAGCGAGTCGAAGCGCTTGTCGGACCAGCCGCTGCGGTTGTTGCCGTCACCCGTCACCAACATCTGTAGGAATGAGTTGGGGTCGAGGTAGTCCCCGATCCACGCTCGACGCGCCACGTCGTACTGGAGCGTCGTGGTGGCCTGGAGGTACGAGCCCCACTCCTGGTTCGTGAGCTCGATGTCGATGCCGAGGTCGCGCTTCCACATGGCCTGGATGGCCTCGGCGATGCGCCGATGGTCCTCGCTCGTGTTGAACAGGAGGGTGACGCGCGGGAAGCCCTTCCCGCCTGGAAATCCCGCCTTCGCCAGTGCCTCGCGCGCGCGCGCCGGGTCGTAGGCGACCTGCTTGGGCCCGATGTAACCGGGATAGCCGAGCGGCGTGATACGTCCCCACGGCTCGCGACTCCCCTTCAGGAGGTCGCGCGAGATGGATTCGCGGTCGATGGCCAGCGTGAGCGCGCGACGCACCCACACGTTGTCGAGCGGCGGCCGGGTCGTGTTCACACTGTAGAAGTACGTGCCCTGGTATCGCCCGGCGCGGTAGTCTGCGTAGGGCTTCATGTAGGCCAGGTACTGGGAGGGGATGTAGCCGCTCGGGTTCCAGTCCACGGCGCCTGACTTGTACAGGTTCGTCGAGGTGTTCAAGTCGTCCACCGTGTAGGCCACGACCTTCTCGAGCCGCACGTTGGCGCGGTCCCAGTAATTCTCCGACGGCACGAACTCGTAGTGGTCGTTCTGTCGCCAGTAGGTCCAACGGAACGCCCCGTTGCCCACCAGGTGCTTCGGCAGCGTCCAGCGCAGCCCGTGTTCCTCGATGACGTGTCGCGGCACCGGCATGTAGGTGTAGAACGTCGTGAGGAACAGGAAGTACGCCGTGGGCTGCGCCAGCGTCACCACGAGTGTGCTGTCGTCGGGCGTGACGATCCCGAGCTGGGTGGAGTCCGCGAGCGTGCCCTTGTGGAAGTCCTCGGCTCCACGGATGGCGTAGAACAGGCTGGCGTTGCGCGACGCCGTGGCGGGTGTGACCACGCGACGCCACGACCACGCGAAGTCGCGCGACGTGATCGGCGTGCCGTCCGACCAGCGAAGCCCCGGGCGTAGGTGGAAGGTGTAGACG
>JANNKI010000071.1:0-2133 GCA_031396225.1 bacterium
TGACGAGGCCGGGGCCGAGCAGGAGCGCGATGCCCGCGAACCCCAATGCCAGTCCCGCGACCGCTTGCCGACCGGGCGGATCGGCGTGGGGCCCGAGCGAGCCGAAGAGCGCCATCCAGAGCGGGATGGTCGAGACGAGCAGTGCCACCAGCCCCGAGGGCACGTGTGCCACGCCGAGAGTGACCGTGGCGTTGCCGATACCCGGGAGCATGACCCCCACCAGCGCGGCGTTCCGCCACTCGGGGCCGCGCGGCCAGGCCTGACTGCTCAGGCGTGCCCACACCAGCAGCGCCACGCCCGCCGCGAACAGCCGCAGCCCGCACATGAGGATGGGCGGGATGCCGGTGATGGCGACGCGGATCGCCAGGAATGTGCTGCCCCACACGAACCAGATGCTCGCGAACGCGAGCAGGATGAGCAGGCGGGGGCCGCGCTCGGCGTCAGGCACGGAGTTTCTCCCGCTCGGTCGTGGGGAGCGGTTCGATGGGCAACGACCAGTGCTCCTTCAACGTCTCGAGCGCGATGGTGCTCATCGTGGAGCGCACGCCCGGAATGGCGCCGAAGCGCTCGCGCAACAGTCGGCCCAGTGCTTCGGGATCCTTGACGCGCACCTTCACGAGGTAGCTGTCCTGTCCGGCCACGTGATGCACTTCCATCACCTCGGGCACGCGCGCGAGCTCGGGGCCCGAGATGCTCTCGCCGGTGCGCTCGTCGGTTCGCACCAGCACGAACGCAAGCAGCGTGCGCTCGAGCGCGCGCGGGTCCAGCTGCGCGCCGTAGCCGCGGATCACGCCGTCGCGCTCGAGCCGGCGGATGCGCTCGAACACCGCACTCGGCGCCATCCTCACGGCGCGCGCGAGATCGGCGTTCGACGTGCGGCCCTCCTTCTGGAGGATCTCCAACAACCTGCGGTCGATGGCATCGAGATCGTCGAGCATGGCTTCGCCTCCGGGTGAGCTTGGATGATACTTCTGCATAATGCTGGATTCAAGAGAATAAATGACATGAAATACATCGAAATGCAGAAGATTATTCGTCAGCGTGCCGGGGCAACAGGCGCGTCATCGCACGCCGCGGGCTCGGTGTTCGCGCGATGGCTGCCGGCGCCACTCAAAGGTGGCGGCGCGCCCGGAGCTACTCGTCCATCTCCTTGATGACGACGCTGTCCACGCCGTCGATCTCCAGGAGCTTCACGCCGATGACTTCCTTCTTGGACGTGGGCACGTTCTTGCCCACGAAGTCGGCGCGGATCGGCAGCTCGCGGTGGCCACGGTCGATGACCACGGCGAGCTGGATGGTACGCGGACGCCCGAAGTCGATGAGCGCGTCCATGGCCGCGCGCACCGTGCGGCCGGTATAGAGCACGTCGTCGATCAACACGGCCACCTTGCCGTTGATGTCCACCGGGATCTCGGTGGTACCCACCACCGGGTGGTTAGCGACCGTGGACAGGTCGTCTCGGTAGAGCGTGATGTCGAGGCTCCCCTCGGCCGGTGCGCGGCCCTCGAACTCCTTGATCTTCTCGGCGATGCGGCTCGCGAGCGGCACGCCGCGGCGGCGGATGCCCACCAGCACCAGCTCGTCCACCCCCTTGTTGCGCTCCACGATCTCGTGCGCGATGCGCGTGATGATGCGGCGCAGGCCATCGGCGTCCACGATCTCGGCCTTCTCGCGAAGCGCCATGGGTTCCTCCGGGGAGTGCTGGTTGAGCGGGGTTCGAGGCGGCGGGCACCATAGCCGCCGCGCCGAGCCGCGGGCAAGCCCATCCGGTACCCCCCGAGCGCCTCCGGGCCCTGCTTTCGCTGGGTCCGCGAGCCTGGCCTTGCGCGGACCCCGCTCGGCGTGAGGCAATTGGGGTCCCCAGACGAACCCCTGACGCGGAACCGCGAGGCGCGAGTGAGTTCTCTCTGGAGTCGAGCCGCCCGAGCCGGCAGAATGCCGTGCTGGAGGAACCCCCCCGTGCGACGCACGCTCCCGCTTGCCCTGCTCTACATCCTCGCGTCCCCGCCCGCTGCGTCGGCCCAGATCGCCATGCCCGATGGCGTGGCGCTCTCCCCGTTCCCGGTGCTCCAGACGCCCAGCTCGTTCCCCACGTTCGCGGATGCCGCCGGCGGGGTGTGGTCGGTGTTCATC
>JANNKI010000128.1:0-2413 GCA_031396225.1 bacterium
GGTGGCCCGTTCTCGGTGTCCAAGACGGCCACCTCGGCCACGAACCCGCTCGTGGCCCCCACCGCGATCGACGTGCTCACCGCGATCACGGCCAACTCGGTGGATCTCACGAACAACTCACCCCTCCCCGGCGCTCCCGGCGCGGGCGGCGGTCCCGAGGCGGGCTTCGTGGACCGGCAGGCCGTGAATCCAGGCACCACGGCTCGCTTCACGCTGTACGTGAACAACACCAGCACGCAGGCGGATTCGTACGACTTGGCCGCGAGCACGGTGAGCACGTTCGCCTCGCTCACGCTGCCGGCCGGCTGGGCGGTGACGTTCCGGGATGGCTTGAACGCGGTCATCACCAGCACCGGTGCGATCGCCGCCGGTGGCAGCCTGTTGGTGTACGCCGACGTGGACGTGCCCGCGGGCTTCGCGAGCGGAGACGTGGAGATGTACTTCCGCTCCCTGTCGCCGGTCTCCGGCGCCACGGATGTCATTCACGATCAGGTGGGAGTGAGCGTCCTGCGGGACCTCGCCCTCACGCCGAACAACACCGCCCAGGTGCAGCCGGGAGGCTTCGTGGTCTACACGCACACGCTGGCCAACAACGGCAACGTGCTCGAGGGCGACGGCGTGGGAAGCAGCGTGACGTTCGCCAATGCCGACAACCAGGTCTCGTGGAGCTCTGCGCTCTACTGGGACACGAACGGCAGCGGAAACTTCGACGCCGGCGACCTCCCGCTCACCACGTTGGGTGCGCTGGGCGGCCTGGCGCCGGGCGGCACGCTTCGCGTGTTCGTGCAGGTGTTCGCGCCGGCCGGTGCCCCATTGGGCACGTTGAACACCACGACGATCACCGCCACCACGGCGAACGTGGCCTACACCGATCCCGTGCCGGTCCCGGGCCTCGCCCAGGACGCGACCACGGTGATCAACGCCCAGGTCACGATCGTGAAGACGCAGGCACTCGACGCGGCCTGCGACGGCACGGAGGACGCGGCGTTCACCACACTGAACCTCACGACCGGCGCGGTGCCGAACGCCTGCATCCGTTACGAGATCACGGTCACGAACACCGGCACGACGCCGGTGACGGCGCTCGTGATCAACGACGCGACGCCGGCGAACACCGTGTCGTCGAACGCGGCCTCGGCGTTCACCTCGCAGGGCTCCATCACGGTGCCCGCGGACGGGGCGACCGGAGCGGTCACCGCGACCCTGGGCAATCTCGCGCCCGGGGCCTCCGCGACGATCCGCTTCAGTGTACGCATCAACTTCCCGTGATCTGACACCCGCGCGGCGGGGGGCGCCTGCTCCCCGCCGTCTGTGGGTCCCGACGTCGGGGCCCCCTCCCACAAGCCTCGCGGCGCCGCACTCCCGGAACCCTGGTCCGGTGGGCGGCGCTCGCGGGGTCTCGGGGTTCGCGCATGGTTAGTGGCTTCCGCTGGCTCGAGCGAGTGTCTCGCGCTTATACGCGCGCGCGCGTGTACGCGAGCGGGATGCTGCTGCTCGGCGCTTCGCTCGCGGTGGCGGCCCCGCCGGCGGGCACCCCGATCGACAACGTCGCCAATGCCGCGGCGTTCGATGCGTTCGGGGCGCCGATCACGCCCCGGAGCAACACCGTGCGCGCCGTGGTGCAGGCTGGCGAGAGCCTGACACTCTCTCCCGACCGCGCCGGCATCGGCGCGCCCGGCACGAGCGTGACGCTCGCCCACCGGCTCGTGAACACCGGCAACCTGCCCACCGACTTCCGGCTCGATGCGCTGAATCTGGCGTTGGACGGGTTCGACGCCGCGAGCTTCGCGCTCACGCACGACCGCGACCGGAACGGCGTGGCGGGCGGCGGCGACACGCCCGTTGCGAACGGCGGCGTGCTCACGCTGGCCGCGGGCGACTCCGCCGACGTGCTGCTGGCGCTCGGTATCCCGTCCGGCGCGCCGCTGGGCGCGTTGGCACTCGTGCGCCTCACCGCCACCGGGCTCTCGCAGGGCACGTGGGCGCTGGTCACCGACACGCTGCGCACGCCCGCAGTGGGCTCGCTTCCGGTGCTGGTGTTCTGCGACGCGCCCGACTACCTGCGCATCACGCGCGTCTCGGCGCTCACTTCGCCGCTGCACGTGCAGGCGCTCGCACGCGGCTGCGATCTGGACCCCGCGCGTGTCGAGACCCTGCGCCTGCGGCTTCGTTCGCGCCTGACGGGTGATCGCGAGGACTTCGACGCCGTGGAGACCGGTCCGCGCTCGGGGTTGTTCCGGCTGGTGCCGGGAGCACCCACCGTGGCCGGCATCGGCGCGTCGGCCGTGGGCGATGGCGTGCTTGCGCTGGTGCGCGGCGACCAGGTCACCGCCGAGCTCGCCGGCTGCGGCAGCGTGCTGACCACCGCGTCGGTGTGGATCGAGCCCGTGAGCCTCGTGTACGAATCGCGCAC
>JANNKI010000134.1:0-2874 GCA_031396225.1 bacterium
GCGTTCAACAACGCGTTCTGGAACGGCCGTCAGATGGTGTTCGGCGACGGCGACGGCGAGATCTTCGGCCGTTTCACGCAGTCCCTGGACGTGATCGGGCACGAACTCGCGCACGGTGTGACCCAGTACGAGGCCGGACTCGAGTACGAAGGGCAGAGTGGTGCCTTGAACGAGCACATGAGCGACGTGTTCGGTTCGCTCGTGAAGCAGCACGCCCGCACACAGACGGCGCGCCGCGCGGACTGGCTGATCGGCGCCGGCCTGTGGGCCGAGGGCGTGAAGGGTGTGGCGCTGCGCAGTCTGAAGGCGCCGGGCACCGCGTACGACGATCCGCGCATCGGCCGGGATCCCCAGCCGGGCCACATGGACGGCTACGTGGACACCGAGGACGACAATGGCGGGGTGCACATCAACTCGGGGATCCCGAACCACGCGTTCTACCTGGCGGCCATGGGATTCGGAGGCCGGGCGTGGGTGAAGGCCGGGAAGGTCTGGTACGTTGCGCTCACGCAGTCGCTGCGCCGCGACGCCGACTTCATGGTGGCGGCCGCCGCCACGGTGGACCTGGCCGGACGCGAGTTCGGCACGAAGGGCGCGGGCGTGGTTCGCGCGGCGTGGAAGCAGGTGGGCATCGAGGTGAAGGGAGCCGTGAAGCGTGCGAATCCACGTGGTGCGGAGCGGAGGCATCGCCGGGCTTCGTAGCGAGCACGATGTCGACACCGAGCGTATCCCGGCCGAGGCCCGGCGGCGGCTGGCGCAGCTGGTGCGGGGCGTGGCGTTCTTCGCGCTCGAATCGCGTCGGTCGTCGCACCTGCCCGACATGATCCAGTATCGCGTGCGCATCGAAGCGGGCGAACGCGCGCACGAAGTGCAGTTCGACGACGGCTGCGGTGAACCCTCGCTGCTCGAGTTGGTCGAGCGCGTGGCCGAGCTGGCGCGGGCGGCATCGCGTTCCTGAGGGGCTGAGCCGGGGGCCTCTTGGTGGGCTCGTCTGCACCACCCTCGAGCCGGTATGGTGGTGGGGCGATGAACGGGCCCGAGCGCACCTCTCACCGGCGCTCGCGGCCGCGCACGACCCCGAACCCGGGAGCACCGCCATGGATCGCCGTCAGGCCCTGAAAGCTCTGGCCATCGGAATCACCACCGTCTCGGTCGCGCCGTCCACATTGCGCGCCGCCGCGGAGAGCGGCGCCAAGCCCGCATCGGCCGCGACCCCCGCCACTCCCGCGGCGCCTGCCGCGGCGAGCGGGCCGTTCACGCTGCCGCCGCTCGGCTACGCGTTCGACGCGCTCGAACCCCATCTTGACGCCGCGACGATGACGCTGCATCACGACAAGCACCACGCCGCCTACGTCACCAACCTCAACAAGGCGGTGAGTGGTCGAAGCGAGGTGGCAGGCTGGAACGTAGCGCGGCTGTTGCGCGAGCTCGCGAGCGTTCCCGAGGACATCCGCACCGCCGTGCGCAATCACGCCGGCGGGCACGCGAACCACGCGCTGCTGTGGAGCTCGCTCGACCTGGACGGCGCACGCGCCCCGAGCGGCGACCTGGCCCGCGCCATCGACGGCGCATTCGGCTCGTTCACGGCGTGCCAGGAACGCCTGAACGCCGCGGCGACGACCGTGTTCGGGAGCGGTTGGGCCTGGCTCACCACCGACGCCTCGGGCCGCGTGCAGGTCGAGACCACACCGAACCAGGATTCCCCGCTCACCGCCGGACGCATCCCGCTCCTGGGCATCGACGTGTGGGAGCACGCCTACTACTTGAGGTACCAGAACCGTCGTGCGGACTACCTGAAGGCGTTCGCAGCGGTCGTGGACTGGGACGTGATGAGCCGGCGCCATCGCGAGCGGCAGGGGTAGCAGGGATGTGGATCCGCGCCGACGCTTCTTCTGTGTGAGGTAGGACATGTCCAGGCTGCGCTTCAAGATCGCGATGTCACTCGACGGATTCGTGGCCGGCCCGCTGCAGAGCGTGGACCATCCGATCGGGATCGGCGGGATGCGCCTGCACGAGTGGGTGTTCCCGCTCGCCGTCTGGCGAACGATGCTGGGCCTCGAGGGCGGAGAGGTCAACGAGAGCACGCGCGTGGTCGAGGAGTCGCTCGCGAACATCGGCGCCACGGTGATGGGGCGGAACATGTTCGGTGGTCATCCCGGCCCCTGGGTGGCGGATCGGCCGTGGAACGGCTGGTGGGGCGTCGATCCTCCGTTCCATCACCCGGTGTTCGTGCTCACGCATCACGCTCGTGAACCACTGGTGATGGCAGGGGGCACGACGTTCACGTTCGTCACAGACGGCATCGAGTCGGCGCTCGAGCAGGCGCAGCGAGTCGCCGCCGGCAAGGACGTGTCGCTCGGAGGTGGAGCGAATGCCGCGCAGCAGTATCTCGCGGCCGGCCTCGTGGATGAGATGGAGCTTCATCTCGTGCCGATCCTCCTCGGCAGCGGCGAACGGCTGTTCGAGGGCGCGGGTGACGATATGCAAGGGCTCGAGCTGGCGCGTACGGTCGCCACCCCGCAGGTGACGCACCTCAAGTTCGTGAGGGGGTAGCCCGGGCTGTTCGTCGTGAACGACCAGCGCGTCGGGCGCCGCGCGGACTCACGTCGCGAGCGCCGGCATGCGCCACACGAGCGCCTCGCCGGCATCCCCTTGGGCCAGGCGATCGGTCTCCTCGGGCACCACGAGCAGCGCGTGCGCGCGTGACTGGGGCGTCAGGTGTCCGGAGATCTGCACTCCCGCGGGGCTCGCCCACAGCGCGCCGTCGCGCCACTCGAGCGTCACGCGCACGAAGTCGGTGCGGCCGGCGCGGGACTCCACGTTGGCGGCGGCGCGCACCGGGACACGCGGGCGGTCGAGAACGGCGTGGCCCTG
>JANNKI010000238.1:0-2268 GCA_031396225.1 bacterium
AAGGGCAGCCGGATCAAGGACCTCACCGGCGCGAACCAGGCCGACCAGCAGTACTGGGCCGGTCTCGCGTTCGGCTGGGGTGGTGCGCCCAGGGACACCGACGGCGACGGCGTGCCCGACAAGAAGGACAAGTGCGCCGACACGCCCAAGGGTGCCTCGGTGGACGCCACCGGCTGTCCGACGGATTCCGACGGCGACGGCGTGTGGGACGGGCTCGACCAGTGCATCGGCACGCCCAAGGGCGCCACGGTGGACGCGAAGGGCTGCCCCACCGACGCCGACGGCGATGGCGTGTACGACGGCATCGACCAGTGCGCCGACACGCCCAGGAGCGCCACGGTGGATGCCCGGGGTTGCCCGAGTGACGCCGATGGCGATGGCGTGCTGGACGGGCTGGACCAGTGCCCGAACACGCCCAGGGGCGCCACGGTGGATGCCAAGGGCTGCACGACCGACTCCGATGGCGACGGCGTGGTGGACGGGCTCGACCGCTGCCCGAACACGGCCGCGGGCCTCAAGGTGGATTCGAGCGGCTGCCCGATCGAGGTGACCGAGAGGGAGACCGAGTTGCTCGACACGGGCATGATCCGGCTCCAGAACGTGAACTTCGAGACCGGCAAGGCCGAGCTGCTGCCGGAGAGCTTCGCCGCGCTCGATGAAGTGGGCACCATCCTGCTCAAGTGGCCGCAGCTCAGCGTCGAGATCGGTGGGCACACGGACTGGCGCGGCAGCGTGGTCTACAACCAGGTGCTGTCCGAGAGCCGGGCGGAATCGGTGCGGGCCTACCTCACGAGCAAGTTCACCGCGCTCAACGCCGCGCAGTTGTCGGCGAAGGGCTACGGCGAGGGCCGTCCGCTGGTGAAGAACACGTCGGCGCTCAACATGGCGAAGAACCGCCGCGTCGAGTTCAAGGTGCTGAACCGCGACGTGCTCAAGAAGGAGATCGAGCGGCGGAAGTTGCTGCAGAAGTAGTCCGCCGAAGCAGGCGCGAAGGGCCCGGGGGCGGAAGCTCCCGGGCCCTTTCGCGTGCCGGGGCGGTCCATGTGGCGGGACGCCCGGGCCCCCGGTCACTTTGCGCCCTCGCCGCGCGATGGCACTATGGGCAGCCGTTCCCCCAACGTACGCCCGCGTCCCGCGCGGCCCCGGAGGCCTCATGAGCAACGCAACGCAGCACTTCGCCGGCCCCGACCTGGACGAACTGGTCGCCACCCGGCGCGACCTGCACGCGCACCCCGAGCTGGGCTTCGAGGAGGTGCGCACGTCCGGCATCGTGGCCGAGCGGCTGAGGGCACTGGGCCTGGAGCCGCGCACGGGTGTGGGGCGCACCGGCGTGCTGGCGCGAATCGCGGGTGGCAAGCCGGGCAAGACCGTGCTGCTGCGCGCCGACATGGACGCGCTGCCCATCCTCGAGGAGAACGATGTCCCGTACCGCTCGCAGAACGCGGGCCGCATGCACGCGTGCGGGCACGACTGCCACACGAGCATCCTCCTGGGCGTGGCGAAGCGGCTCGTGGCCGAGGCGAAAGACTTGAAGGGCAGCGTGGTGCTGTGCTTCCAGCCGGCCGAGGAACTGGGCGGCCACAAGGGTGGCGCCGAGGCCATGATCCAGGACGGCGCGCTCGAGTGGGCCAAGGCCGACGCCGCGTTCGGCCTGCACGTGTGGCAGGACCTGCCGCTCGGTGTGGTCGGCGTGACCGCGGGCCCGTGGATGGCGGCCGTGGACGAGTTCACCGTGACGTTCAAGGGCAAGGGCGCGCACGCCGCCATGCCGCAGGCGGGCCGCGACCCCGTGGTGGCCCTGGCGCACGCCGTGACTGCGCTGCAAACTCTCGCCAGCCGCAATGCCGACCCGCTGAAAGAGCTGGTGGTGAGCGTCACGCAGCTCAAGGCCGGTTCGGCATTCAACATCATCCCCGAGACCGCGTGGATGAACGGCACCATCCGCGTGTTCGATCGCGCTCTCTGGGATCGCACGCCGCGCGACTTCGAGCGCGTGGTGCGCGGTGTGGCCGCAGCCCTCGACTGCGAAGCGGAGATCCTCTACGAGCGCGGCAATCACCCCACCACGAACGACCCGGCCATGTGCGCGTACGCACGCGCGGCCGCCGCGAGCGTCGTGGGCGAGGCGAACGTGCGCACCGACGTGCGCACCATGGGCGGCGAGGACTTCTCGGCGTTCCTGGAGCGCGTGCCGGGCGTGTTCATCGCGATCGGCTCGCGAAACGAGTCACGCGGCCTCACTTACGACCACCACCACCCGCGGTTCGA
>JANNKI010000023.1:0-5715 GCA_031396225.1 bacterium
CCACGCCTTCTCGTACGCGGCGGCGGTGCGCCGCGGCGTGTCTTTGAGGACCCTGGCGGCGGAGAAGCGCAAGGACTGCGCCAGCTCGCCCTCCTGTGCCAGCACGACGTCAGGTCCCTTCCACGTGGGTGGCGTGGCGGCCTGCCGCCGTCGGTCCGGTCCCTGGAGGTAGAAGTGATCCATGGCTCGGATCCAGCACTCTTGCGCCCCGCCGCGATCGAGGATGGCGGCGGCCCGGCGCTGGAAGCGGAGCGCGGCGGCGTCGCGCAGCGCCAGCAGCCGTTGCGCGGTCTCGTCCATGAGCGCATGCAGCGAGTCGAGGCGCGCCGAACTTTCGGCCAGTGAGCGCTCCTGCGTGCGCACCTCGGACAGGCCGTGACCCAGGTAGCGTCGCTCGTCACCGAGGCGGACGCGCTCGCGCGCGAGCGAGTCGGCCACCAGCGTCCACTCGCCGCGAGCCGCCGCGAGCGTGTGTGTCGACGCGGCCACGCGGTCCCATGAGTCGCTTGCCGGGGGAGGCACGTCGGCGGCGGCCGCGCGGCCCGAATCGGCGAGCTCGAGCGTGGGCTCGCGGCTCCCGGGTGCGAGCGACAGGTTCCCCGCTTCGCGCGCGAGCTGCTCGGTGAGTGCGGCCGCCGGCAGCCCGTCGAGCATGAGCGCGCCCGAGAGCGAGTGGCCGCTCTCCCACGCCGCCCACAGCGATGCGGTGGCCTCGGGAGCGAGTTTCTGGCGGAGCGACTCGCGCGCGCGCCGCCAGTCGGCGTCGGCGGCGGCATAGCGCGCGTGCGCCTCCACCCAACGGCCCCGATCGAGCGCCTGACCGGCGAGTGCCTGCGCCACCTCGCGGCGACCGGCGTAGAGCGTGTCCTGGGCGAGCATGCGCTCGAGCGCCGCGCTCCCCGCCGTGGAATCGCCCGACTCGAGTGTGGCGAGTGCGGCCATGTGACGAGCGCGCGCGGCGAAGCGGTTGGCCGTGGGCACACGCGCGAGCCACGGCCGCGGATCGCCGCCGCGTTCAGCGACGCGCGTGGCGAGGCGGACGAGCGCGCTTCCGGCGAGATCCCGTCCCAGTGCGGACGACGTGTCGGAGGCGGCGATGGCCTCGAGCTCGGCGGTGTCGTCCTGGCCCAGCCGCTCGAGTGCGACCGATCGCAGGTGCAGCAGCAGCGCGTCGTTCGTCTCGCGATCGGGAATGAGCAGGAGCACCGAGGCCGGATCACCGTCCGCGAGCAGGCGGTTGGCCGCGAGCGCATCGGCCATGGCCAGGCCCGTTCGTTTGGCCTCGGCCGCAGCGACCTGGGAGCCTCCGTTCAAGTGATACTCGAAGGCGAGCCAACGCGTGAAGACCGATGCCTGCGGCCACGATGCGACGGCGCGCGCCAGCGAGGCGAAGCGCTCGTGCTGCCCGAGGCGGAGCCAGGCGTGGCCCAGGAGGAACGCCGCGCGGTCGGCCTCGGCGAATGGCGGTGAGGTCTCGAGCTCGTGTGGCGCGAGCGAGGCGACGACCGCGGCGAAGTCCCCGCGCGCGTGCTCCAGCGCCGCGCGCAGGAGCGCCAGTCGCGTGGGGTCCACGGCGTCGCGCGTGAGCGGGAGCGGCTGCGGCCCGCTCACCACCGCAGGGGGTGGCGGGGCGGGCGCGTCTCGACGCCGCGCGCGGGCGGGAGCGGCGAGCACCGCAATCGCCAGCGCGCATGCGACCGCGGTGCGGCCCATGCGGGGGAGCAGCCAGGTCACGGTTGGTCCTGGTGAGCGTCGACCGTGGGGAGCGGCGGGACGGTCGGAGCCGTCGGGATCGCGGGGATCCTGGGAAACACCGGCACGGTGGGATCCAGCTGCCAGGTGCCCGCGAGCACGCTGGTGATCCCACGCGTGGGGTGCGCCTGAGCGAGGTCGAGCTTCAGGAACGTGAGCACGTCTCGTGCGGGCTCGAGCGTCACGTAGCCCGGCGCGGCCACGCTCCAGCCCTCGCCGTGAAAGGCGATCGCGATGACCTGCTCGCGCGGTTCGACGAGACCCCGAAAGACCTCGAACACACCGCCGTGCTTCAGGGATTCGCGTTGCGTCTCGTTCAGCCCAGCCGTCACGCGCGTGCCGTCCTCGAGCGTGACCACCACGCTGTCCAGGCGCCCCTCGAGTGCGCCACCCGTGATCATCACATCCAGCTCGGTGCGCTGACGGCCCGCGAAGTCGGCCTGAAGGGTTCCCAGGCGGACGCGCTGCTCATCGAGCAGCCGCTCCATCAGGTCCAGCTCGCGCTCGAGATTCGCCAGGTCGGACACGCTCGCGAACAACTCCGCGCGCTCGCGCGCTTCGGCGGAGACCCTCACGGAGTCCTTGGCCGCGGCGATCCGGGCGAGCAACTCCCGGTAGGCGAGGAAGCGTGGGTCCAGCTCCCCGGCGCCGGCGTGTTCCTGGCGGGACTCCTGGCGCAAGCGGTCGAACCGGCCACGGATGAAGTCGCGGTTGGCCTTGAGGAACCGCAGCGTGGGGATCTTCTCGCGCGCGGGCTTCACGCGCTCGATCCGGACCGTGGTGATGAGTTCGTCCTGCGCTTGCGCGCCGGGGGGGCCGAGCAGCACCAGCCCCACGACCAGCAGCGCGATCGCCTGGTGCGAGCCGAAGCGCCCCGGGCAGGGTGCGTGCAGCATTCGGGCGTGGCGCATGCTCAGCCCCTCCACGTGCGCTGCACCTTGCCGTGGGTCGCGTCAACGACCACGAACAGCGAAGGCGCGCCTGAGGCGCTGTAGACGAACGTCCACGTGGTCACGTCGGGGTCGCCCTCGGAGAGTGCGCCGCGCATGAGGAGCATGTTCACGAGCCGGCCGCCGTGCTCCTTACGGAACCTGGCGCCTCCGCCCTCCTCCGCCGCGACCAACGCGGCATCGCTGTCGAGCCAGTTGGCCGACACCGGCGGCGCGTCGAAGCGCATGTCGAGGTTCTCGGCCACGGCGAGTTTCCCGCCGCGCACCGACCAGACGCGGGCGCGTTCCTGTGAAGGGGAGTAGTAAAGGTAGCCCCAGCGCGGGCTCGACCCCGCCCCGTCCAGGGGCTCGTCGTTCTCGACGTAGACGAGCACGGCATCCGCCGACCATGACTGCGCGGCGGTGCTGGCCAGCTCGAGTCCCTGGCGCGCGGCGAACGGCGGCGCATTGCGGGCCGCGGCCGTGCCGGCGAACAGCAGGCCAACCACGCACCAGGCGAGCAGTCTCGACGCATTCCGGGAACGGCGGGCGCAATCATCCATGTCGCTCTCCTCTCCGGGGGTGTTAGAAAAGCAGCAGCGAGCCGAGGCTGAACTCGACGTTGTGGTGAAGCCGGCGCGCCTGGTCGGAGCCGGAGTGGAAGACATAGTCGCGCGCCTCCCAGCGCATGCCGGTGCGACGCGACAGGAACAGCGTGGTGCCGGCGCCGAAGTTGAAGCTGGTCTCGGTGCGGCCCAGCATGATCGAGGAGCCCACACCGCCGGTGACGAACGGCACCATCTGACGCCCGGGCAGGAGCTCGACCGTGGCGTTCAGGTGGTAGAACAACATGTGGAAGTCCTCGGCCTCGAGCGACAGCCCGAACAGCGTCTCCACGATCTCCGCGGGCCGATGGACGCGCGTCCACCCGGCGCCGGTCTCCACCTGGAGCCGGTCGAACACGTAGTAGGCGAGCCTGCCGCCCAGAGCGAGCGAGTTGGACTTGCGGTCGAACGCATAGCCACCGGCGTAGCCCGCGAGCAGGTAACTGCCGGTGCGCGTGTAGAGCTTGGGGTTGGGCCGCATGGGCTCGTGCGACGCTTCGTCGAACTCGCTGCACAGTGAGACGTGCACCCACCCGGACTCGGTCGGGGTGAGGCGCACGTTGAGCCAGTCGCCGGTGCGTCCGAGCACCGCCAGCTCCGTGCCGGGCGGGAGCACGGTGGCGATCGCGTCCGTCTCGCTCGGGCCGGTGCGCAACACGGTGCGCGGGCGGCCGGAGAGGCGCGCCATGCGCATCGTGGTGATCGGGGCGTTCGCCACGACGCGTGACGTGGCCTCGGCCGAGGACTCCACCACCGCGGGCGACTCCGGCACGGGCACCAGCGAGTCCACGGCCGCGGCGGGCTCCTCGGCGCGCGCCCGCGGCGCCATGCAACAGGCCGTCAACAGCAGCACGAACAGCGCGCGCCGCGGCGCGAACGAGGTCTGCGAGTCCATGCGAACTTCCTCCCTCACCAGTTCCACGCGTGCGTCACAGCCACGCGTGCGTCCCAATCCCCGAACGTCTCGCGTGCGTACTCGATGCTGCTTCCGTTGCGGTGGGCGGTGTCGAGTGCGAACACCCTCCGCTCGAGCTCGAGGCCCCAGTTCCAGTCGCCGGGAAGCGGCGCCTGCAACGCGAGCCCTGCCCCGGCCACCCACTCGTGGACCGGCGACAGCGTCACCTCGACCGGCGAGCCGCTCGTTCCGACCGTGACCTGGTCGGGGGAGTAGCGAAGCGCCAGTCGGCCGCCCGCGGCCGTGGCCGCGAGTGCGATGCCCCGCCACTCGGCCAGACGCGCGCGCGCGACCAGCTCGAGGCTGCTCATGCGCACGTTCGGATCGGTGACGCCCGCGAGCCCCAGGGACTGCGTCGTGCCTCCCTGCCACCCGCGGAGCCCGGCCGCGAACCGACCAAGGCCCGCGAGCAGCTGGGCGCCCCAGGCGGCGTGCGGCCGGACGTCCCACTGGTAATCGGCCATCGCCGCGACAGGTTGAGCGCTTCCCGCCAGAAGGCCGACGGAGGCCCAGCGAATTCGCGTCTCCGGCCCCGCCGCGTGCACGGCCGTGGCCGCCGTGAGCGCGCCGGCGAGCAGTGCGGGAACGCAGGCGCGGGAGCAGGCCCTCGCGATCAAGCTTCGCCCTCCCGTCCTCGCGTCCGTGCGGGGGCCGGTCATGGGGTCACCGTGAGCGGCAGGCCGACGGGGAGGATCTGGTAGGGGTTCGAGGCGAACGGCGTCACCGCGACGGAGTCGGTGCCGTTCGCAAGCTGGATATCGACGCCCGAGCCCAGGTAGCAGACCAGGAAGAGCCCGGCCACGGGACCCGTGCCGAGGCTGTCGGTGATCGCGCCTGGCACGACACCGGTGAACGAGAAGTCGATGCGCTGGATCAAGTGGTCCCAGCCGGTGATCGCGCGCGTCATGCGGCCCATGCTCACCGACGTGGCGAGCAGCCGGTCGATGTCGTTCGCCATGCGCAACCGGTCGGCGTCCGGCCGCAGTTGCAGCGTGGCCGCCGACATCGTCGTGCTGGCACGCAACTCGGCCACGGCGAACCCCGTGAGCAACCGGCGATAGGTGATGTTGGCGCTCACCTGGACCGGCAGCGACGTGCCGGCCTGGACCGGCTGGGCGGCCACGAGGTTCGCGCCGGCGATGTCCACGCGTGTCCAGCGATCCTCGACCTTGGGCTCGCCGAGACAGCCGCCGCTCGTGAACGCGAGCAGCGCCAGCAGCACGCTCGCGCCGAGCGTCCGCCGCCGCATGCCCAACGAGGTCCGCAGGCTCACCGCACCACCACCAGGCGGCGCGACAGGCGCAGGCCGCCCGCGTCAAGCCAGTAGAAGTAAAGTCCCGAGCGCACCGCGCGCCCGGCGTCGTCGCGGCCGTCCCAGCGCACGTCGTTCACGCCAGCCGAGAAAGGTCCGGCGAAACTCCGGATGCGGCGGCCGGTCGCGTCATGCACGGACAACGCCGCCGAGCCCGCGGCT
>JANNKI010000275.1:0-6144 GCA_031396225.1 bacterium
GTACCACCAGTTCATGGAGCTGGCCGACGTGGACATCACCCGGCAGCCCATGGAGGTGGGCCCGACGACGCACTACATGATGGGCGGCCTGCGTGTGGAGCCCGACACGGCGGCGGCCACGGTGCCCGGGCTGTTCGCCGCGGGCGAGGCCGCGGCCGGCCTGCACGGCGCCAACCGGCTGGGGGGAAATTCGCTCTCGGACCTGCTCGTGTTCGGCCGTCGCGCCGGCGCGGGTGCAGCGGCTTACGCCAGGGGCCTCGCCACGATGCCCATGCCGACCGAGGCCGAGATCGAGGCCGAGACGCGCGCCGTGCTCGAGCCGTTCGCGCGCGAGACCGGCGAGAGTCCCTACGATGTACACCGCGCGCTGCAACACTGCATGGACCAGTTGGTCGGCATCTTTCGCGCGCAGGCCGACCTGGACCGCGCGCTCGAGGAACTGGCGCAGCTCAAGGCGCGCGCCGCCGCCGTGCGCGTGGAAGGCACGCGCATATTCAATCCCGGTTGGCACCTGGCGCGCGACCTTCAGAACATGATCACGGTCTCGGAGGCCATCACGCGCTCGGCCGCACTCCGCAAGGAGAGCCGCGGGGCTCACTCGCGACTGGACTTCACCGGCGTGGACCCCGCGCTTGGCCAGGTGAACCACTGCGTGACGCGGGGCCCCGACGGCATGCGCGTCACCGCATCGCCGATTTCGCCGATGCCCGCCGAGCTGAAGCAGCTGTTCGAAGCGGCCGGCCCGCCCAAACAGGAGGTCGCACGATGAACGAGGCGGCCGAACGCCAGCGCGAAGCCATCGTCCGCGTGTTCCGCGGCGACAAGAGCGGCGGGCAGGAAGTGGAGTACAGGGTGCCCGTGGAGCCCGGCATGGTGGTGCTCGACGCGATTCATTGGATCCAGGCCCATCGCGCGCCGGACCTCGCGGTCCGATGGAACTGCAAAGCAGCCAAATGCGGCTCGTGCAGCGCCGAGGTGAACGGCAAGCCATCGCTCATGTGCAAGTCACGCATAGACAAATTCCCCGAGGGCGAGGCGATCAGCGTGCGCCCCATGAAGACGTTCCCGCTGATCCGCGACCTGGTGACCGACGTGTCGTGGAACTACGAGGTGAACAAGCACATCGCGCCGTTCAAGCCGCGCGAGGGTGCGGAGTGGAAGTGGCAGCAGTCCGACGTGGACCGCGTGCAGGAGTTCCGCAAGTGCATCGAGTGCTTCCTTTGCCAGGACGTGTGCCACGTGCTGCGCGCGCACGAACTCAAGCACAAGTTCGCGGGCCCGAGGTTCTTCGTGCGCATCGCCGCACTGGAGATGCACCCGATCGACGATGCAGACCGCACCGGCTTCCTCAAGGACACCGCGGGCCTGGGGCTCTGCAACATCACCAAGTGCTGCACCGAGGTGTGCCCCGAGGGCATCCAGATCACCGACAACGCCATCATCCCACTCAAGGAACGCGTGGTGGACCGGCACTACGACTTCGTGCGGCTGTTCTGGAACAAGCTGCGAGGCAAGCCCAACGACGCCAGCTGAGGTCGTCCCGAGGACCGGGGAGGAGGATCCATGACACAGCCGACCGCCTGCATCCGCTGCAAGGGCGCGCTCCTCGTGGAAGCCACGTTCGCGGGCGCCGAGGCGCTACGCCTGGTCGTGGATGAGAGCCACTCGAGCCCCGTGGGCGCGCGCGTGTGCGTGGCTTGCGGCGCCGTGCTCCTGACCGCGTCCCAGCCCGGCGCGCTGCGCGCGGGACGAGCGCCCGAGGATGGGTTGCAGGAGTTCGATTTCTGATTCGCCAGTCGAGCTAGCGGGCGAGGAACTCGACCAGGAGCGCGGCAGCCGCGGTGACCAGCAGCGTGCGATGCACACTCCAGCGAAGCAGCAAGAGCATCACGCCGCTCGCCACGGCCAGGCCCAGCGTGCGCAGTTCGAGTGTGGCGGGCACGGGCACCGCCAGTTGCACCGGCCCCGCGCGCCACGAGTCGACGTTCGAGAACAGCACGTGGATGGCGAACCACACCGCGAGGTTCAAGATCACGCCGAGCACCGCGGCGGTGATGCTGGCGAGCGCGCCCTGCAATCGAG
This sequence comes from bacterium, assembly GCA_031396225.1. Classification (GTDB taxonomy): domain Bacteria; phylum Eisenbacteria; class RBG-16-71-46; order RBG-16-71-46; family RBG-16-71-46; genus JAIOPA01. The sequence goes on from JANNKI010000275.1 coordinate 2,083, forward strand.
GTCGCGAGCGGAGCAGCGCAATGTCCGGCGCCCCGGTGAACACCCACAGGAAGCACGGCGCGAACGTGGCCCACAGCGCCACGCCCGCGCCGAGCACGCCGTAGCCGAACGGCGCGACGGGGCTGGCGCCGTGCGCGGCGAGGAAGCCCACGAATTCGGTGACCAGGATGAGCGGCCCCGGCGTGGTCTCGGCGAGTCCCAGGCCGTCGAGCATCTGTCGCGCGGTGAGCCAGCCGTGGCGGCCGACCACGTCCTGGCTCATGTACGCCAACACCGCGTAGGCACCACCGAACGTGACCATGGCCAGCTTGGAGAAGAACCACGCGAGTTGCGAGAGGATGTGCCGCGGGCCGAACACGGCCACCACACCGAGCAACGGCAGCGTCCATACGGCGGTCCAGAGCGCGACGGTGCGGAGCGTCGCGCGCCAGGGGATGCTCGTGAGTGCGCCGGCCGGCTGCGGAGTGCGGGCGAGCGGCCACGCGGCGCCCAGGAGCCCGGCGCCCAGCACGATGAGCGGGAACGGCACGGAGAGCGCGAAGATCGCCACGAACGAGGTGGCCGCCACGACCCACTGCCGCGTGTGCGTGAGCGCGCGCCGAGCGATGCGCAACAGCGCTTCGACCACCAACACCAGCACCGCCGCCTGGATGCCTCGGAACGCCGCCTGCACCAGCGGCACCTGGCCGAACGCCGCGTAGACGACCGAGAGCGCCAGCACCACCAGCGCTCCCGGCGCCACGAACAGGAGCCCCGCCACGAGTCCGCCGCGCACGCCGTGCAGCTTCCAGCCGGCGTACGTGGCCAACTGCATGGCCTCGGGCCCCGGCAGCAGCATGCAGAAGCCGAGCGCGTCCAGGTACTCGTCCTCGGTGAGCCAGCCCCGTTCGCTCACCAGCACGCGATGCATCAGCGCGATCTGCGCCGTGGGCCCGCCGAACGAGAGCCAACCGATGCGCGCCCACACGCGGGTCGCGTCCGCGAACGTCACGGCGTTCGCGGGCACGTCCAGCGCGGGGGGACTCTCGGTTGCGGGCGCGCTCACGACCCGGCCGGCTTGGGCGCCGGCCAGTTGTGCGTCTCGTCCGAGGCGTCCCGGCAGCGGCGGTAGAGCGCGTCGTAGAGCCCCATGGCCGCGTCCAACTGCGCCAGGTCGTCTTTGTACATGCGCGAGTAACCCACCGAGGCCGCCAGCAGTCCCGCCGCCTCGGGTGCGAGGTCCATGCGCGCCGTGTCGGCGCCGCGCACGATCAACGCGAGCTGCTTGAGCGGCGGCGAGTCGAGTCCGAACTCGTCGAGCAGGGTGTCGAACGTGCAGGTGTCGCCGCGGTGGCTCCAGTGCACGCCCTCCACGTCGAACGGCGTGGCCTGGAAGCGGTCCGCCACCGCGGCCACCTCGGCTGGTGCGACGAACAGGAACACCGCGCGCGAGTCCACGAAGCGGCGGATCAACCACGGGCAAGCGATGCGATCCACCTTGGGGCGCGCGCGCGTGACCCACACCGTGCGCTCGTGCGCATCGCGCCGCGGAAGTTTGGTCGTATCGAGCAACAATCCGCCCGACTTGACCCAAGCCTCGTGGCCGCCCTCGAGCGACTCGGCATTGGCACCCGCCTGGCGGAGCCACGCCGCCACGCCGTGGGCCAGCTTGGAACCGCGCTGGCAGGTGACCACCACATGCTGTCCGGCGTGGGCCGGCGCCCAAGTCTCCACGGTGCGGTAGTCGCGGCGGAGCGCGGTGGGAAGTGTGCGCGGGTCGGCGGCGAAATCCTCGTCGAGGCGCACGTCGAGGATCGCGGGGGCGTCGGGCAGGCCGACGAGGCGGGAAAGCTGCGGGGCGGTGATCTCGGTGGGAGACGGCATACGTCCTCCTGTGGAAAGTGGCTAGAGGACGCGATGTTTCGGCTGTCGCCTCACGAGGTACTCGCGCGGAACCCCTTGGGGGGAGTATCGGGGGCGGCGAGAGGTCGGGTCAAGGGCGCAGTGAACACCGCGCAGGCCTCGGCCCGACCCCAGCAGCCTCCACTGCCTACTTCCCTGCGGGCGCCTTGTCGCTGTTGATGGTGTCGACGACGATCTTCCAGGCACCGTTCACCTTTTTCAGGACCGTCACGTACTTGCCCACGTCCTCCATCGGCTTGCCCGAGGCATCATTCATCGTCATCCGGTAGCTGCCGACGTCGACGATCAGATCCCCGGCTTCACTGATGATCGGCGTGTTGCGGGTGATGCTGATCGCGAGCCCCGGGGTCTTGAGCATCTCCACCCAGAACAGGCGGATCGCGTCGCGCCCATGAACGGCCGGCATGCCCGCGGGCAGCACGCGAGCGTCGTCGGAGTAGAAGTTGACGACCGCGTTCGTGTCGCGCGCGGTCACGGCGGCGGCGAAACCCTGGTTGACGCTGTCGAGCGCCGCGGTGATGGCCGCCGTGTCAACGGCCGGAGCCGGTGCCGGTGGCTGGGCTGCACACGCGCCGACCAGTGCGATGAGCAGCGGGGCGAGCAACCAGCGCTTGATCGTGTTCGGCATGGTGACCTCCGTGTTCCAGGGTCGTGGAGTGAGTCCCACTCGCGCGGGGCCCGTTGGCCGGCAGTATCCGCGTCGAGCGACGAAGGGGTCAAGCGCGATGCCGCCGTCCCCGCGATGCCGCCGTCCCATGGACTGCGTTGCTCGCGTTGGGGGCGTTGCGCATGGGTAGCCCTACTCGCGGGCCGGGGCGTATCGTGAAGGACCCTGAGCCGCGTGAAGTACCCGCGCTAGCGTGCGCGGCGGATCTGCGGAATGATGTACGCACCTGCAGCGCTACTAATGCGGCGGGGACCGCCAGCCAGGAGACCCCATGGGCGAGACACGCGTTGACCTGCTGCACCTGCTCGAGGACCTGCGCGACGCCTACACCGGCTCGGTCGAGGAGACCGTGCTCACCGAGATCGTGGCCAACTCGCTCGACTCCGAGGCCGCGCGCGTGGAGTTCGAGGCCGACGCGGCGTCCGCCACGCTGATCGTGCGCGACGACGGCACGGGCATGCTGCGCCGCGACCTGGCGCGCTTCCACGACATCGCGTCGAGCACCAAGACGCGCGGCGAGGGCATCGGGTTCGCGGGCGTGGGGATCAAGTTGGGGCTCTTGCTCTGCGAGGACGTGGTCACCGAGACGCGTCGCGGCAAGACCCACGTGGCGAGCCAGTGGCACCTGGCCTCGAAGCACAGGGCGCCGTGGAAGTGGGTGCCGCCGCCCGGCCGCGTGGCCGAGCGCGGCACCGCCGTGGCGCTGAAGCTGCGCAATCCACTCTCGCCGCTGCTGGACGTGGGCTTCCTCGAGTCCACGTTGCGGCGGCACTTCCAGCCGTTGTTCGAACCCGTGTTCGAGGCCATCCTGGCGCCGCAGTACCCGCACGGCGTGCGCTTCGTGGTGAATGGCCGGCAGGTCGCGGCGGAGTCCGTGACCGGGCGTGAGTCCGCGCCGATCGAGGTGCGCATGGGGCGCAAGCGCAAGCCCGCGGCGTTGGGCTACCTGACGCTGTCGGCATCGCCCATCCCGGAGGACTCGCGCGGCCTCGCCGTGTGCACGCTGGGCAAGGTGATCCGGCGGGGCTGGGAGTGGCTGGGCGTGACGCCGTCGGCGCCGGAGCGGATCGGTGGCGTGGTGGAAGTGCCCGCGCTGGCCGAGTGCCTCACGCTCAACAAGGCCGAGTTCGTGCGCACGGGTGTGCGCGGCGGCACGTACCTGAGCTACCGAAAGGCGCTGCAAGAGGTGGTGTCGCGGCAACTGGCGGAGTGGGGCGCCGAGCGCGACGGCGCTGAGGACACGCGTCGCCGAGTCGCCCGTCCCGTGGAACGCGACCTCGAGCGCGTGCTGGTGGACCTGGCCGACGACTTCCCGCTGCTCGCGAGCCTCGTGGAGCGGAAGGAAGGCGGACAGCGGCGACTCCCGATCGGCGGACCCGGCGGTGGCGACGATGCCAGGCGGTTAGTCGCCGCGGGCGTGGTCGCGGCGGCGGAGCAGGCGGAGGACCAAGCCGGGTCAGCGGCGGAGGACAGCGTCGCGCTCGCCGAGCAGG
>JANNKI010000296.1:0-3116 GCA_031396225.1 bacterium
GGCCGACATGAAGAAGTTGCGGTCGGTGTCGGTCTGGATGCGCTCCAGAGTCTGGCCGGTGTGGAGCGCCAGGAGCCCGTTGAGTTGCTCGCGCGTCTTGAGCATCTCCTTGGTGTAGATCTCGATGTCCGACGCCTGGCCCTGCGTGCCGCCCAGCGGCTGGTGGATCATGATGCGCGAGTTGGGCAGCGCCGAGCGCTTGCCCTTGGCGCCGCCGGCCAGCAGCACGGCGCCCATCGACGCCGCCTGGCCCATGCAGTAGGTGGCCACGTCGGGCTTGATGAACTGCATCGTGTCGTAGATCGCCAGCCCGGCCGTGACCACGCCGCCTGGCGAATTGATGTAGAGGTTGATGTCGCGATCCGGGTCCTCGCCCTCGAGGAAGATCATCTGGGCGACCACCAGGTTCGCGATGTAGTCGTCGATCGGGGTACCGATGAAGATGATCCGGTCCTTGAGCAAACGCGAATAGATGTCGTATGCGCGTTCACCCCGGCCCGTCTGCTCCACCACGAACGGAACGGAAGCCATCCCTTGGTCCCTTTCTGTTTCGGTCGCAAATGTCATCGGCACGTTCGTGCCACAGGTCATCGGCACGACCCGACCTCGGCTTGTGCTTGGATTCAGTTGCCCGCCGGGAGTTCCGCCGGTTCCTGCAGCATCTCATCTTTCATCTGCGCTGCCCCGATCACCAGGTCCAGAGCCTTCTTCTCGAGCATGGTCTCCGCCAGCGCCTTGCGGCGCTCGGCCGAAGCGTAATGCTGGCGCACGCGGGCGGCGTTCCGCGGATCCGATTCGGCGAGTCGCAGGATCTGCTGACCCACTTCCTCGGGCGCGACGTCGAGCGACTCCTGCTTCGCGAGCGCGATGAGCAGGATCTCCCGCTTGAGCGAGCGTTCCACTCCCGGACGGTAATGCTCTTCGAGCTGCTTGTGCAGGTCCTGCGAGACCTCGCGGCCACCGGCCTGTTCGTGGACGACCTGGTCCAGCATGTAAGCCACGAGCCGGGGTGACAAGTCCAGCGCGTGGCGCCGGACGAGTTCGTCGATGGCCTGGGCCTCAAGCTCCCGGCGCACGCGCTGGCCGTCCTCGGCCTCGAGGTTGCGGCGCACGCGGTCGCGCAGGCTGGCCAAGGAGTCCAGCCCGAACACGTCCTTGGCGAAGTTATCGTCCAGGGACCGGAGTTTCTTTTCTTGGATTTTCTTGATATTGACCACGTAACGGATGGTCTGGCCCGACAATTCCTGTTGCCGGAAGCCCTCGGGATAGTTGACCGAGATCGTGCGTTCCTGGCCCGCTTCCGCGCCGGTCAGCCCGGCCTCGAGGTCGGGGAGCAGTTCCGGGGCCCCGAGCAGGATCCGTGCGCCTTTGCTGCGGGAGCCCGACAGCCGACGGCCGTTGGCGTCCAGGCGCTGGGAGTCGATGAGCAGGATGTCGCCCGGGCCCGCCGGGCGCGCGACGTCGGAGAACACGGCCGATTCCTCGCGCATCTGGTTCATCATCGCGTCCACGGCGGCCTCGTCCACCGGCCGCACGCGACGCACGAGCATGTAACCCTTCCAGTCCTTCACCTCGGCCTGCGGCGCCACGTCCACCACGGCCTCGAACGACAGCGGCTGCCCCGGCGTGAAGCGCAGGTTCTGCACAGAGGGCGGCACCACGGCCTTCAGCTGGGCGTCACTCAGGGCCTGGTGCGCCACTTCGGGGATGTAGCGCTCGAGGAACTCGCGCTCGATCTCGGCGGCGTAGTCCTGGCGCACGCGCTCGATCGGCACTTTACCCTTGCGAAAGCCGGGAATGGAGACCTGCTGCTGGAAGCGGCGCGACACCGCCAGCAGGCGGTTCTCGACGTCCTCGGCCGGGACCTCGACGGTGAGCGTGTGCTGCCACTGGCCGGACTCGCGAACGGTGTGCTTCATCGGGTCAGGGGTCCTTACGGTTGGTCGTCTACGACAGGCATCGGAGAGTTGCGAGGGATGCAGCCCGGACCGTCTGGTGCGAGAGGGGGGATTCGAACCCCCACGAGTTGCCCCACCGGAACCTAAATCCGGCGCGTCTGCCAGTTCCGCCACTCCCGCACGCGAGCCGGACGGCACAGGCCGCGAGGCCGTGCCCGAGGCGCTGAGGCGACGGTCACGGTCGGGCCGATCGGGCCGCCGCGGGCTCCACGGTGCTGCGAAAGCGGGCGAGAGTATAGCACAGGGCCCCGACCGCTCCGGCGCGCACAGGGCCTTGCGAATCGCGAGCTTCAGGCTCTAGAAACCGATGCGCACCGAACCCACCGCCCGGTCGTCGGCCGAATGCGGGAAGCCCTCGCGCGACAGGTTCCTGTGCAACAGCCCAACGTCCAGTGCCAGGTCGCCCGAGACCCAGGTGAAGCCCACCGAGAGCAGTCCCGCCTTGTTCTCGACCGCACCCGGGTTCGTCTCCTGCCCCACGCCGAAGCGCGCTCCCCAGGGCAGCTCGTCGTCCTTCCAGTCGATCCCCACGCTCCAGCTGCCGCCGCTCGTCGTGCCGAAGTCGAATCCCTGCCAGTCCGCCCCGCTCCGGTAGGCGACGCCAGCCACGAACCGCGTGGCGGGCGCGATGGTCACGCGCCCCGAGGCCCCGCCCGACCACTCGGTCTCGCGCGTGGCCTCGAATGCGAACGTGGTGTCGCCGAGTGCCGAGCCCGCCGGCGTGGCATCGTGAACCGTGCCCGCGAGGTTGAGTTCAGAACCGTAGCGCACCGCGGCGCCGAACCAACTGCCCCACGGTCGGTCGGGATCCTTCTCCCACGTCACGCCCAGCGAGGCGCCATAGCCGTCGCCCGAGAACTTCAGCAGCCGATCGCCCGCCGAAGGTCCTCCCGACTGCTGGTGCGTCTCGTACGAGTCCTCGCGATGCACCCACTCGCCCGCGACTCCGAGGCGCACGCCGCCCACGGGGCGCGAGATCGCCAGGCCGCCACGGATCTCGCGCTGGAGCGCCTGCTGCTGGATCGCGGCCGGCGTGAGCAGCGGCCCCGCCGAGTAGGACTGCTGCTCCATGCGCAACGCCGGCTGCCATGCATAGAGCAGGAGACCCCAGCCGCGTGTGGGCAGCGACAGCGACAGGCCCGCCATGTCGGGATAGCC
>JANNKI010000297.1:0-1760 GCA_031396225.1 bacterium
GACGGAGTCGTCCTCGTTGGCCAGGGGCTGATGGCCACCGGGTGAGAGGTCCACGATGGAGAGTCGCCGGTGGCCCAGCGCCACCGGCCCCTCGGCCCACACGCCGGCGTCGTCGGGCCCGCGATGTCGTTGCGCACGCGCCTGCGCACGCACGACCTCGACGTCGGCCCGGCCGCCGCGATACCAGAACACGCCGTTCACGCCACACATGCTCAGCGCCCTCCCGGGCGAGTGATCTGGAGCCGCGCCACTTCGAGGCCGTCCAGTCGGTCATCGTCGCTCAACAGGTCCTGGAGCCGCAGGTTCGGGTAGTGCGGCTGGTGGGACAGACTCACCTTGACGACGTAGTCGCCCGCTGCGACGTCGTGCGGCACCTCGATCTGGAACGCGTCGCGCACCACTTCGCCCGGCGCCCAGCGGTCCACGCCGTACGCACCGCCCGCCGGCAGGTGGTCAGCGCGAAACCGGTAGCGCTCGCCGCGCAGCTTCTCGATCAACTTGCGCCACACCTTGGAGACGCCAACCGGCGAGCGCGGCACATCCGCGGGTAACGCACGGTCGAAGCGCACCGCCACGCCGTAGGAGCCAGGCACGAGCGGCGTGACGCTCTGCCACTCGACGAGCCCCTCCAGCGTGTCGCCGAGCGCGGCCTCGGTCACGCCAAGCCGGAACGACACCAGTCGCGGGAGTCCCGGGCCCAACTCGCGCACGCGATCGTCGGGGCCGGCGGCACGCACGAACGGCCGCGGGGAGCCCCCACCCGACAGCGAGTCCAACGCGTCGCGGTGCAGCCGGTACACGGACACGCGGTCCGCTTCGTAGACCCGCTCGAACGCCTCGGGCGCGCGCTCGAGCCGGGTGCGCGCGGCGGCGTACCAGTCCGGGGTGGGCGACCAGAAGTCGAGGCGCGGCGGCTCATCGAAGCGGCCGTTCAGCACGATGGCCGTCGCGCCCCAGCGGCGCACGACGCGGGCGGTCTGCGACCAGGGAGCGAACGGGTCGAGCGCGTCGCGCGCATCGAGGATGCGCGCGAGCGCCAGCGAGTCGTTGGGCGAACTGTGCTGGTCCACGAGGGAGGTGACCCAGTGCCGCGTGAACATGGGCACCGCGTAGCTCGTGGCGGGATCGGCGAGCACCACCGTGCCCGTGGGCAATTCGCGATCCATCCACGCCATCGCATCCGCCCAGCGCTCGACATTCGCCGAGGCGGGCACGTGGCGCGACGCGCCATCGGGAACGGCGGCGCGCACGGCGTCGCCGAGCGGACCCGCGAGCCCCAGGCCGAGGACCGCGAGCGAGGCCGCGGCGGCGACGCTTCGCACTCCGGTCCATGCGTCGCGCGCCGAGACCACCAGGAACTCGGCGGCGGCCGAAGCGGGCAGGAGCCACGGCAACCGCATGAGCAGGTAGCCGAGCCGGGGCTCCAGCAGCGCCACGACCGGAGGGCAGAACATGAGCGTGCCCACCGCGAGCGTGGTGGTCAGCAGGTAGAGCGCGGCGGACTCGCGTGCGGCGCGAGCCCAAGCGAACAAGGACAACGGGAACAACACCCAGACCGGGCCCATCCAGTCCCACAGCGTCCCGAACGACACGATGGTGGCGCCAGGTGCCAGTTCAAGCATGCCCTGTGTCTCGGTGTGGAGGATGTTGACCGGGGCGTAAGCCTGGAGCGCGCGCCACGCGAGGTAGGGCGCGGTCACGAGCGCGCACACGAGCGACGTGCGCACAAGCCGAGCGAGCGGCGGGGACCAGGCGCGGTC
>JANNKI010000348.1:0-1785 GCA_031396225.1 bacterium
TGGGACTGGTGCTGGTGGGGACCTTGTTCGTGTTCATCATCTCCAAGGACCTCATGCGCCCGTTCCAGCGCCTGCGTGCCATCGACAAGGCTCCCCGGGAGACGACCACGGTTGAGCCCTCTCACCGCTAGCCGGGTTCGCGCGGCACTCGCGGTCCTGCTCGCGGCACTGGCACTGCTGTCCCCAACGATGCTGCTCGCCCAGTCGAGCGGCGAGCTGCCGGACGAATTGCGCGTCATCGCCGGGGTGCGCTTCCAGGGGATGCGTCGCCTGGGCGGGCGCGAGCTCAAGTCGGCCAACTTGAAGACCCGCCGGCCATCACCGCTGCCGTGGCGCAACCGGCCGTCGCTGCGCCTGGACTACCTGCGGGCCGACACCGCGTCCATCGCGGCGCTTTATCGGCATCACGGCTACCTCGACGCGCGTGTCACCTGGGTGCTTGAGCCCACGCGCGATCCGTCCGCGGCGCGCGTGGTGTTCAAGGTGGTGGAGGGCGCGCGCTCACGCGTGGCGCACGTCGAGCTGACGGGCGTGAAAGCGTTCCACGACCGCGAGATCCGGCGCGCGTTGCTCGCGAGGCCGGGGCGGGAGTACGACCCGTCGTTCCTGGGGATCGACACGCTGCAGATCTCTCGGCTCTACCAGGAGCGAGGCTACCGGCCGCACACGCAGGCCCGGGCGGAGCGCGGCGTGCCGGATCCGCTCGCCATCCTCGTGCACTACGCGGTCAACGAAGGCCCCCGCTACACGATCGGTCGCATCGACTACGAGAGCTCGGGTCGCCTGCGTGAATCGCTGGCGCGGCGCGAACTGCTGGTGCGCCCGGGCGACGTGTACCGCCGCTCGCGGCTCGAACAGTCGGTGGAGCGCCTTTACAACACGGGGCTCTACCGCCAGGTGCAGGTGTCGTCCGTGGCCGACTCGAGCGGCGGACGACTGGACCTGCTCCTGCGCGTGACCGAGCGCCGATCGCGCTGGGTGGACGTCGGCGTCGGCAGCGGCTCCGCCGACCTGCTCCGGTTCTCGGGTGCCTGGGGACACCGCAACCTGGATACGAGGGCGTTGCTGGGCTCGTTGAACGGCGACCTGGCGCTCGATCGCCAACGCAGGAGCGCACAGGACGAGTCGCAGGTGCTGCGCCTGCGCCACGGCCGCGGGAGCGCGAGCCTCGTGGAGCCCTGGCTGCTCGGACTGCGACTTCAAGGTCAGGCTTCCGTGTTCTACGAAGACGGCCGGGACGACCGCGACTCGCGTTTCCTCCAGCGGCGTGACAGCCGTGGGCTGGAGCTGGGCATGCTGCGCGAGTTCTCGCGCATCTTCCGCGGCGGCCTGACCGGGCACAGTGCGCTGGTCCACCAGAGCTACGACATCTTCCTCGACACGGCCGACTCGACGAGGGACTCGCTCGCCAACGTGCTCCAGCGCTACTGGGACAACGGCATCGCGCTGTCGCTGTTTCGCGACACTCGCGACGATCGCATCACGCCGTCGCGCGGCTCGCTTCAGACGGTCGTGGCCGAGATCGCCGGCGGCCCGTTGCGCGGGGCGAGCAGCTACCAGAAACTGGTGCTCGTCTCGAGCTGGTATTCCCCCCGCCCGAACGGCTGGTCGTTCGCCGCGCGCGGTTCAGGGGGCGTCATGGGCCCCATCGGCGATGCCTCGAACACATTCGCACCTGGGCTTCAGGACGCACAGGTGGCGCGCGTCCCGAAAGAGCGGCGTTTCTTCGTCGGTGGCGTGAACTCGTTGCGGGGCTGGGGCGAGAACTCCATCCCGGGCGACGGC
>JANNKI010000368.1:0-3904 GCA_031396225.1 bacterium
CCAATTCCTCCCTCGCCGATCAGCTCGAGGATGCACTAGTGCGAGACCAACTCTCGCAGCACGCGGCCCACCCCGCCTCCGAGGAGGCGATGCAGGACTCGAGCCATGGCGTGCGAGGGATGAGGAGGTCCGTGGGCGGAGGGTCGTTCACCGCGTGGCTCAGGGAACTCGCTGTTTCAGCGACTTAGACATGAGGGTAGCCCGCCACTCGGCGCCTCCCAAGTGCTCTCTCGGCCTCGAACAGTTCTGGCCGATCCGGCGTCCGCCTGTGCCAGCGCTTAGTTGAAAGTCCACTCGTCGCCGACCGGCCGGAACATGGCGTTCGCGTGTGTGCTAGCGTTCCGTCCCACTCACAAGTCCGCCTGCAGTCGTTCGATGGCAAGTTCCAGCCGCGCGCACGGCATGCAGCCAGATCGCCCTTCACCGCCTACTTGGATGACCTCATGGCCCTTACCATTGGTTCGCGTCTTGGACCTTACGAGATCCTCAACCCCATCGGCGCCGGCGGCATGGGCGAGGTCTACAAGGCACGCGACACGCGTCTGGAGCGCATCGTCGCCATCAAGGTGCTGCCCTCGCACCTGGCGGACAGGCCCGAGCTGCGACAGCGATTCGAGCGAGAGGCCAAGGCCATCTCGAGCCTCTCCCACCCGAATATCTGCACCCTGTTCGACGTTGGCCAGGAGTCAGGCGTGGACTACCTCGTGATGGAACACCTCGAGGGTGAGACGCTGGCGGAGCGGCTCAGCCGCGGGCCGCTGCCGGCCGAGCTGGCATTGCGGCACGGCATCGAGATCGCCTCGGCGCTCGACAAGGCCCATCGCCAGGGCATCGTGCACCGCGACTTGAAGCCGGGAAACGTGATCCTCACGCGTGGCGGCGCTAAGGTGCTTGATTTCGGGCTCGCCAAGATCGCCGCCGGGCCTGGCTCCGGCGCAGCACTCGACGCACTCACCTCGTTGCCGACCGCGCTGCCAGGAAGCGGCCCGCTCACTAGTGAAGGCACACTCCTCGGCACGTTCCAGTACATGTCACCCGAGCAGCTCGAAGGCTCCGAGGCCGACGCACGCAGCGACGTCTTCGCGCTGGGCGCGGTGCTGTACGAGATGGCCACCGGACGGCCCGCGTTCCAAGGCAAGAGCCGCGCCAGCCTCATCTCGGCGATCATGTCCTCGGACCCGCAGCCGCTCATGGCCGTGCAGCCGCTGGCGCCGCCCGCGCTCGACCGCGTCATCCGCACCTGCCTCGCCAAGGACCCGGACGCGCGCATCCAGACGGCGCACGACGTCATGCTCCAGCTCCAGTGGATCGCCGAGGGAGGTTCGCAGGCGGGGGTGCCTGCGCCGGTCGCGGCGCGGCGCAAGGGCCGGGAACGGCTGGCGTGGGGCATCGCGGCGGTGTCGCTGCTCGCCGCGGCGGCGCTCGCGTTCGTGGTCGGTCGCAGCGTCAAGGCTCCCGCCGAGATCGCGCGGCTTCAAGTCACGTTGCCGCGGTCCATCGCTCAGATGGGATCCCCGCGGATCTCGCCCGACGGCCGATTCATCGCGTTCGACGGTTTCGACTCGACGGGCCGCGCAATGGTCTGGGTGCGGCCGATGGGATCGCTGGCGGCCGAGCCGATTCCCTCGACCGAGGGACTCACCGCCCGCCCATTCTGGTCCCCCGACAGTCGGTTCATCGGTTTCATGGCTGGCGGCAAGCTCAAGAAAGTGGCCGTGACCGGCGGGCCGGCGCAGACGATCTGTGACGCCCCCACCGGCTATGACGGCACATGGAGCAGCAAGGGCGTCATCGCATTCGACGGTGGCGGCGCCGATCCCCTGCGCCGCGTGTCGGCGGCCGGGGGCGCACCGTCCGTGGTGGTGCCGAGCGATTCCGGGAGCGTGGGCTGGCCCGAGTTCCTTCCGGACGGCCGACACATGCTCTACATGCGCTTGAAGAGCGCAGGTGGGAGCGAGATCTGGGTGGCCGACCTCCAGACCGGCAAGCGTCGAATGCTCGCTCCGGGGGCGAGCCGCACGGTGTATTCGCCCGCGGGCTACCTACTCTATGTGAAGGATCGCACGATGCTCGCCCAGCCTTTCGATGCGCGCGCGCTCCGCGTCAAGGGAGAGCCGATGCCGGTGGCCGACGGAGTCGGTGCGGGTGGGAACGGCCTGGCCCACTTCTCCGTTTCTGATAACGGAGTGCTTGCCTACTCCTCGGTCGGCGGGTCGAACCGCTCCCAGTTGATGTGGATGGACCGCGCCGGCAAGAGCCTGTCGCCGGTCGGGCCGCAGGGCAACATATCGAACATCCAGCTTTCACCAGACGGCCGGCGCGTGGTCGCGAGGATCACGGACCCACAGACCTCGAACCGCGACCTGTGGATCCTGGACCCAGACCGCGGGACGAACACGCGCTTCACGTTCGACCCCGCCGCGGACAACAACCCGTTGTGGTCCCCCGACGGGAGCGTGATCGCATTCAGCTCCGACCGAAACGGCGGAGTGGTCAATCTCTTCCAGAAGCGCGCCAGCGGCACCGGTGCAGACGAATCGCTGCTCGTGTCGCCGAACAACAAGGCGCTGAGCTGCTGGTCGCGGGACGGGCGCTACCTCGCCTACCAGGAGGAGAATCCCTCGACCAGTCTCGATATCGGTGTGCTGCCGCTGTTCGGAGACCGGAAGCCGTTCACGTTCCTGAGCACTCCGTTCATCGAGGGTCAGGCCACGTTCTCCCCCGACGCTCGCTGGCTCGCCTATGCCTCAGACGAGTCCGGGCGATTCGAGGTCTACGTGCAGGAGTTCCCGGGCCCGGGTGGCAAGTGGCAGGTCTCGACGCGAGGCGGGTTCCAACCGACCTGGCGACCCGACGGCCGCGAGCTCTACTACCTCGCCACGGACGGCAGGCTCATGGCGGCCTCCATTTCGAGCGAGGGCGGTCTCACCGTGGGGGTTCCCGCGTTGCTGTTCAATACGCGCATCACGCTCTCGGCCGCGACTTCCCAGTACGTGCCGGCGGCGGACGGTCAGCGCTTCCTGGTGATCACGCAAGAGGGCGACTCGGCGCCTTCGCCGCTGACGCTGGTGCTCAACTGGGACGCTGAGCTGAAGCGGCGTTGAGCATCGGAGAGGGTCCGCGTCGGGCTCGTCAGTTCACGCCGACGCGCTCGCACCAGATCCCGAGCGAGAGCAGCGCCCAGAACGTTCCCTCCCTCGCACCGCCGTACGCCTGCGGCGGGTGCGACAGCCAGGACTCCACGCCAGGCAACATCCGCCGGATCGATTCCACCCCGAGGATGTGCTGCTTCGCCGCTTCGCGGTCGCGCGCGATGACTTCCGGGAGCCGCGCGTAGGTGAATCCGCGTTTGCGGAGTTGGCTCACCTTCGGGGGAAGCTTGCCACGCGCCCACTCGCGCAGGATGAGTTTGGTGTTCGCCCGACCGGGGAACCGTCCAACGCGCATCGAGGGCGGCAGCGAAAGCGCGAAGTCGACCAGGTCGCGATCGAGGAACGGCATCCGGAGCTCGGCCGAGGAATCCATCGCCGTCGAGTCGGCATACGTGAGGACATTGGTGGACAGGAACGTGTGCAGCATCACCTCCTGCATCCGGTCCAGGTCGCAGGCGTCGTCGGCACAGTCCGCGTAGAGCGCATCGATCTGTCGAAGGTATTCGGACGACAGGTCGGGCCGCGCGTAGATCTCGCGCAGCTCCGCGGTCGGGAGCGCCCGGTTGATCATGTAGCGCACGGCTTCCGGAGATCGCCGGTGCGCCCGCGCACGTAAGCGCTCGAGCAGGCCCTCGGGGGACTCCGCGCCGTTCGCGAGCCGTTTGAGGTCCCGGCGCAGCCACGCGGCGGGCAGGAACGCAAGCCGATGGAGCGCGGCGAGCCGGAAGCGCTCCTTGCTGAGCCAGTAGCCG
>JANNKI010000043.1:0-3055 GCA_031396225.1 bacterium
GGTGCGACACCGCCACGACCGGGCCGGTTAGCTGCTGGAGCGGCAGCGAGCCCCCGCCCACCTCGCCCGCACCGGGCACGATGTCGGCGACCAGGCCGGGAGTCCGCGCGGCAAGCTCGCGCGCCAGCTGCTCGGCGCGCGCCTGCAACTCGGCCGCGCGCGCCCCCAGCATGGCGAGCGTGGGGATCGCGGCGCGCGCCCGCTCGGGATCGGCATAGAGCGGCAGCGTCGCCTCGAGTGCTGCGAGGGCCAGCTTGTCGGCGCGGAGCGCGCGCGCGAGCGGGTGCTTCCTCGCCCTGGCGACCAGCGCCTTCTGCCCGAGCACCAGGCCCGCTTGCGCGCCGCCCAGGAGCTTGTCGCCCGAGCAGGTCACCACGCTGGCGCCCGCAGCGAGGCTCTCGCCCACCGTGGGCTCGTGCTCCAGGCCGAACGCCGCGAGGTCCACGAGCGCACCGCTGCCCAGGTCCTCCACCAGCGGGATGCGATGCTTCTTCGCCAGCCGCGCCAGGTCCGCCAGGTCGGGCTGCCGCACGAAGCCCTGCATGCGGAAGTTGCTCCGGTGCACGCGCAGGATCGCACCCACGGCCTTGCCGTGCTTGGCGAGCGCCTGCTCGTAGTCGCGCGTGTGCGTGCGATTGGTGGCACCCACCTCCACCAGCGTGGCGCCGCTCATCTCCATGATCTCCGGCACGCGGAACGAGCCGCCGATCTCCACCAGTTCGCCGCGAGAGACCAGCACCTTGCGCCCGGTGGCGAGTGCCGCCAACACCAGCAGGATGGCGGCCGCGCCGTTGTTCACCACGCACGCGGCCTCTGCGCCCGTGAGCCGCGTGAGCGAGCGCTCGCAGCCGAGCCCGCGGTCGCCGCGCCTGCCCGCCGTCAGGTCGTACTCGAGCGAGCTGTAGCCCGCGGCGATCTCGGCCACCGCTTCGCGGGCCGCGCTCGCCAGCGGCGCCCGACCCAAATTGGTGTGAAGCACGATGCCGGTGGCGTTCAGGACTCGACGAAGCGCCGGCAGCGCGTCGAGCCGCGCCCGGGCGGCGGCGTGCGCGGCGAGTGTCGTGTCGTCGGGTGCGCTCTCCTGTCCTGCCTTCTTCGCGCGCCGCAACCGCTCGCGCGCATCGGCCAGCGTGGCGCGTACGGCGTCCACGACCACGACGCGCGGCAGGTCACGGCACGCGGCGGCCAGTCGTTCGTGGCCGAGCAGCTTCTCGACGGACGGGAGGGCACGCAGCGCGGAGACGGGCATGCGCGGAACGCTAGCAGAGCAGGCCCGAGCGCGCGACGCGGGCCAGTCCCGCTACCCGCCCAGGTACGCCGCTCGCACCTCGTCGTTGGCCGCCAGCTTCGCGGCCTCGTCCTCGAGCACCACGCGTCCGGTCTCGAGCACGTACCCGCGCTGGGCGATCCCGAGCGCCATGTGTGCGTTCTGCTCCACCAGCAGCACGGTCACGCCGCGGCGGTTGATCTCGACGATGTTCCTGAAGATGTCGCGCACGAGCAGCGGGGCGATTCCCAGCGACGGCTCGTCCAGCAGCAGCACCCGTGGCCGGCTCATCAGGGCGCGGCCGATCGCCAGCATCTGCTGCTCGCCGCCCGAGAGCGTGCCCGAGAGCTGCCGGCGCCGTTCGAGCAGGCGCGGGAAGAGTTGGAACACCTCGTCGCGGTCCTGCGCGATCGCCTTGCGGTCCTTGCGGCGGTAGGCACCCAGCTCGAGGTTGTCCTCCACGGACAGGTTCGCGAACACCATGCGCCCCTCGGGGCTCTGCGACACGCCCAGCGCCACGATCTCGTGCGCGGGCACGCGGCTGATGTCCTTGCCCTCGAGAAGGATGCGGCCGGCCTTCGCGGGCACCAGGCCCGAAATGCAGCGGAGCAGCGTGGTCTTACCCGCTCCGTTCGCGCCGATCAGCGTGACGATCTCGCCCTGCTCGACCCGCACGGAGACGCCTTTCAGCGCGTGCACCGCGCCGTAATAGACGTCGAGCCCTTCCACCGACAGCTGGCTCACGCGGGCATCTCCTCGCCCAGGTAGGCCTCGATGACTTTCGGGTTGGTGCGGATCTCCACCGGCGTGCCCTCGGCGATCTTCAAGCCGTAGTCGAGCACCGAGATGCGCTCGCAGATGCCCATGACCACCCTCATGTCGTGCTCGATCAGGAGGATGGTGAGCTGGAAGCGGCGGCGGATGTCCTGGATGAGCCGCATCAACTCCTCGGTCTCCTGGGGATTCAAGCCAGCGGCGGGCTCGTCGAGCAGTAGCAGCCGCGGCCTCCCGGCCAGCGCACGGGCGATCTCGAGCCGGCGCTGCTGGCCGTAAGCGAGGCTGGTGGCGGGCTGGTCGGCGTGGGCGCCGAGCCCGAGCACCTCGAGCATGTCCATGGCCTGGCGTTGGAGCGAAGCTTCGTCACGCTCGAAGCCTGGCGTGCGCAGGAGTGCCGAGGCGAGGCCGGCCTTGCGGTGGGGATGCGCCGCCACGCACACGTTGTCGAGGCACGAGAGGCGCGAGAACAGCCGGATGTTCTGGAACGTGCGCGTGATGCCGCCGCAGGCGATGCGGTGGGACTTGAGCCCGCTGATGGTGCGGCCCTCGAACGTGACCTTCCCCTGCGTGGGCGCATAGACCCCGGTGATGACGTTGAACACGGTGGTCTTGCCGGCGCCGTTGGGGCCGATCAGGCCCACCAGCTCGCCCTGTGCGACGGTGAGGTCGAAGTCGCACACGGCCTTCAAGCCGCCGAACTGCATCGTGACATGGTCGAGATGCAGCAACGGCACGGTCACGCGGTCCCCTTCGCCGTGCGGGGCCGGCGGAACAGGCCGGCGAGCGACAGCTCGCGCGTGCCCATCAGGCCCTGCGGGCGCGTGATCATGAGCACGATCAGCATGAGCGAGTAGATGACCATGCGATACTCCTTCACCGGGCGCAGCACTTCGGGCAACAGAGTCAGCACGACCGCGGCCACGACCGAACCCGTGATGCTGCCCATGCCGCCCAGCACGACCATGGCGATGACCTCGATGCTCTTCAAGAACGTGAACGAGCTGGGGTTCA